>JAOPZO010000297.1 GCA_025964065.1 Solirubrobacterales bacterium
GCGCGCGGTCCGCCGCCGTGCCGGGGCCGCGCTCACGATCCCCGTCCTCTCGCGCCCGGTGCCCTCCCGCGAGGCCGTCGAGCGCGTGGGCCGCGAGGCCGAGAGGTACCTGCGTGAGCCGCTGCGCCTCACGGGCGCCGGCGCACCGCTCGAGGTCAGCACGGCCGACCTCGCGGGCGTCGTCGCGCTCGAGTCGGTCGACGGCGGCCGCGACGTGCGGCTCGGCGCGGGCGACAAGCGCCTGGCCGCGCTCGTGGACAAGCTCGCCCCCGCCCGTGACCGCCCGGCGCGGAACGCGCGCATCTCCGCCGGCGACCCGGGCGCCCGCCTCACCGCGAAGGGCGACGTGAGCTGGCGTCCGCGCCGGGCGGACGTGAGCGTGCGCGACGGCCGGCCGGGCCGCGAGGTGCGCCGCAGGGAGACCGCGCAGCAGATCGAGCAGGCGATCCGCGCGGGCCGCCACGAGGCCGAGCTGCGCGTCCGCCGGGTCACCCCCGCGGTGTCGCGGTCGGCCGCGCGCGAGGTCGACTCCCTCATCGGGACCTTCACGACGCCCTACGAGGCGGGCCAGCCGCGTGTCAGGAACATCCGCCGCATCGCGCGGACCATCGACGGCACCGTGATCGCCCCGGGCGCGAAGTTCTCGCTCAACGGGCTCGCGGGGGAGCGGACGGAGGCGAAGGGCTACGTGCCCGCCCCGTTCATCGCCGAGGGCAACCGGCTCGAGGACTCCGTCGGCGGCGGCGTCTCCCAGTTCTCGACCACGATGTACAACGCCGCGTACTTCGCGGGGCTGCAGATCGACTCGCACACCCCCCATTCGTTCTACATCTCGCGCTACCCCGCCGGCCGCGAGAGCACCCTGAACTTCGGCTCGATCGACCTCGTGTGGACGAACGACACGAAGGCGCCGGTCTTCGTCCGGGCCACGACGGACGCGACCTCGGTCACCGTCTCGCTCTACGGCAGCAACGGTGGACGCCGCGTCGAGGCGGTCACGGGCGAGCGGCAGCCCCGGGACGGCGGCGGGTTCACGATGGTCGTCACCCGGAAGGTCACCTACGCCGACGGGACGACGAAGGACGACCGCTACACGACGACGTACGGGGTCCCGGCCGAGGAGTGAGTAGCGTCGTCGCGCATGCAGCTCGGCGACTACCAGCGGGACTCCCGCGCGACGGCGATCTACCCCGGCGCCGGCGACAACCTCCTCTACCCCACGCTCGGCCTGTGCGGCGAGGCCGGGGAAGTCGCCGAGAAGGTCAAGAAGATGCTCCGGGACGACGCCGGGGTGCTCACCGACGCGCGGCGGGAGGCGCTCGCGGCCGAGCTCGGCGACGTGCTCTGGTACGTCGCGCAGGTCGCCACGGAGGCGCGGCTCGACCTCGACGCGGTGGCCGGCGGCAACCTCGCGAAGCTGCGCTCCCGCCAGGAGCGCTCCGCTCTCACGGGCGACGGCGACGAGCGCTGAGCCTCAGGCGGCGTGCGCCGGGGCGTCCGGGGGCGCCGCGGCGGCCGCCTCCGACCCCGGCTCGGGTTCCGCGGCGGGCGGCGCCGGCTTCGACGGGAGGACGGGGTCGCCGAACTCGTCCACCGGCACGGGCGGCGCGGTGCTGAAGCGGTCGTAGCGCGCCGCGATGGTCTTGGGTAGCTGGAGCCTGACGAGGACGCCCTCGGGCGTGTCCTCGCGCTCGATCTCCTGCGTGAGCTCGTGCAGCTCGGCCAGGCGGGCGCCCTCGCTGTACGGGATCAGGAGCTCGATGTCCCGCAGGCCCTTCTCGAACTCCTCGAGGATCCGCGTCTGGAGGAGCTCGACCCCCTCGCCGGTCTCCGCCGATACGAGGATCCCGTCCGGGTGCGCCAGGAAGAGGTCCGTGCGGCGCTCCTCGTCGAGCACGTCGGCCTTGTTCAGGACGAGCAGCCGCGGGTTGCTCCCCGCCCCGATCTCCTCGAGGACGTCGTCGACCGCCTTGAGCATCGCGAGCAGGTCCTCCTCCTCCGCAGAGGCGTCCACGACGTGCAGCACGAGGTCGGCCTGCTTCGTCTCCTCGAGCGTCGCGCCGAAGGCCTGGACGAGCTGGTGCGGGAGCTTGCGGATGAAGCCGACGGTGTCGGTGAACAGGAACGGCCGGCCGTCGAGCTTCGTGGAGCGTGTCGTCGGGTCGAGCGTGTGGAAGAGCCGGTCGCGCACGCCGACGTCGGCGCCCGTGATCGCGTTCAGCAGCGTCGACTTGCCCGCGTTCGTGTAGCCCGCGAGGGCGACCTGCGGGAGGTGCGCGCGGCCGCGCTCGGTGCGCATGGTCGCGCGGTGGCCCTTGACCTCCTCGAGGCGGCGCTTGAGCGCAGAGATGCGGTCACGGGCGAGGCGGCGGTCCGTCTCGATCTGCGACTCGCCGGGTCCGCGGGTGCCGATGCCGCCGCCGAGGCGCTCGAGGTGCGTCCACAGCCCTCGCATGCGGGCGAGGTTGTACTGAAGCTGGGCGAGCTCGACCTGGAGCTTGCCCTCGGCCGAGTTGGCGTGCCCGGCGAAGATGTCGAGGATCGTGACCGTGCGGTCGACGACCGGCATGCCGAGCGCCTTCTCGAGGTTGCGCTCCTGGCGCGGGGTGAGCTCGTCGTCGCAGGCGATGACGTTCGCGTCCGCCGCCTTCGCGAGCTCCTTGACCTCCTCGAGCTTGCCCTCGCCGAGGTACGTGTTCGGGTGCGGGAGCTCGCGGTGCTGGACGGTCTGGCCGACCACGGCGACGCCTGCGGTGCGCAGGAGCTCGCGCATCTCGGAGAGGTCGTCGCCGTCCTGCAGCGCGGCGATGATGTAGGCGCGCTGCTTGGCGCGGCCGGGCTTCTGCCCGCTGGCGTTCTTCGTGGGGTCCGTGCGTCCGTTGCGGCTCTTCTGCATCAGCGTCCCAGTCTAGAAGCGCGCGCGGCGGCCGCCAGGGGCGTGGTTCGCCGGGCGTCAGGCGAGCGCGTGGCGGCCCGGCGGCGGGAGGCGCTCGTAGCGCTCCTGCAGCGCCACGACCGGGAGGACCACGACCCCCTCGCGCGCGTCCCCGGCCCACCAGCCCGTACCGTCGGCGAGCGCGTAGGCCGCGTAGGCGAGCGCGCACGCGTCGAGCTCGTCCAGCGTGCGGTGCCAGAGCCCGCCGTCCGCGTCGACGATCCCGCGGAGCCGGAGCGCCGCGATGCGCTGCTGCAGGCCCCAGGGCGTGCGCTTGGGCGGCGGGCGGTGGCCGAGGAGGCCGCAGAAGATCGCGTCGGGGTAGCTCTCGGCGACCCTGCCGAAGCGCAGCGCGCCGTCACCGACAGGCCCCTCGAGCGCCTGGCCGTCGTGCGGGCGGTACGCGCCGAGGTCCTCGAGGGCGGCGTGGACGTCGAAGCCGACGGCCACCCACTGCTCCCACCCGCTGCGGGCCAGGGCGCCGGGAGAGGGGATCGGGTAGAGCGGCAGGCCGCGCCGGAACAGCAGCGCGTCGCAGACCCGGTGCTGCTCGTAGCGGTGGGCCGGGAGCTGCAGCGCCGACCGGAGCGCGGTTCCGGGCTTGAGGAGGTCGAGGCGGCGGCCCGAGGGCGCGTCGACCGCGACGACGGCCTCGCGGCCGAAGCCGCGGACGGTCCGGGCGACGGCCTCGACGTCGCCCGGGAGGAAGAAGGTCGCGACGAGCTCCGGCTCCCCGCCGCGGGTGCGGCGCTCGTGGAGCGTGACGAGCTGCTGGTGGCCCGGCCGGGCCGAGACGTCGATGCCGCAGTAGCGCACGGCCACGGAGTCTTGCGGAACCGTGCCCGGGTCCGGCGTTGGAGAGGAACCCGCGGGCGCTCGCTAGGGTCCGCGGCGTGCTGGCCGTGGCTGACGACGCAGAGCTCGCGGAGCGCCTCGCCGCCCGGACCCTCGAGCTCGTGGACGTCCCGAGCGAGTCCCGGGACGAGGCCGCGCTCGCCGCGCACGTCCTCGGGGTGCTCGCGGACGGCGGGCTCGCGGTCCGCGACGCCGGCGACACCTGCGTCGTGG
>JAOPZO010000298.1 GCA_025964065.1 Solirubrobacterales bacterium
CCGGCGAGGCCGCGCATCGCGTAGCGCACCTCGCCGACTGACCCGGGTGGGACTCACCTAGGTGCGCGTCGCCCGCACGAGGTGGGTGGCACCGTCGGGCGACGTCGTGATCGCGACCTCCTCGTAGCCGGCTGCGCCGAGACCGGCGGCGAGGGCCTGTGGGGACCGGAGCGTGAAGACCTCCAGGCTGACCTGCTTCATGACGGATCCGTCCCGGATGCCGATGACGAGCGTCCCGCCGGGCGCCAGGACGCGGCGGAGCTCGCTCAGGCCGGCGTCCAGGCTCCGCCAGAAGTAGACGGTGTTGATCGTGAGGACGCGGTCGAGGCTCGCGTCCTCGAGCGGCAGATCCTCGACCTCCGCGACCAGCACGGTCAGGCGACCCGCCTCGACGTCCTCGTGGTGCTTGGCCCTCGCGGCGTCGACCATGTCGTGGGCGCGGTCGACGCCGACCACGGTCGCGCCGCGCGCGATCAGCGCCGAGAAGCTCAGGCCACCGCCGAAGCCGAGGTCCAGGACCCGCGAGCCCGGCTGGACGTCGAGGAGCTCGATCGCGCGTTCGTTCAACCCGCGGTTGCCGCGGTTCATGGCCACGGCCACGAGCCGGCCCGCGGGCCCGGACGGCCGCGAGAGCTGGTTCGAGAGCCCGCGACGCAGACGGGTGAGACCACGGGGCGACATGGCCCGACGCTAACGCGTCCGGCCGCACCCGGGTGACCCGGCGAACGCGGGCTGGGCCTCGGGGCCGCCGAGGGCGGGCCGCGGAGGTCGTGCGGTACGCCGTCGCGCGCGTGAACCCGACGCCGCTCGCGGGGAGGCCGTCGGGTCCGGGGGCGTGGGCTGCGGTGATGAACTGGCCCGTCCGCCCTCGCGGCGGGGCGCCACCACGTCTCAGGAGGCGGACCGGGTCGCGGCTGGGGGCCCGCCTCACCCCGGGCGACGAGCGAGCAGAGGGCGAGCCCGGCCGCCGGCCCGCGGCGGTCGGGACGTCTCCGTCGTCGACGTGAGCCGCCGAGCGCTTCGCGCTTGAGCACGGATGCCAAGGCGCGCCGTTCCCGGAGCGGTCCTGCTCGGGCTCGTGCTCGGCTGGGCCCTCATGGCCCGGTGGGCGCTGAGTTGTACCCCCCTGGGGTATCATTATGCTTGGACCGCGACTTGCCGGCGCGCGATCCCCTCGCCGGCTCCTGGAGGGGCAACCGGATGCAACCGACCGAACACCACGAGCACGGCGCCCGGGCCGCACGCGCCGGTCACGCACCCCACGAGCTGCCCATCGGCGGACGCGAGCTGACGACCGTTGCGCTCTCGGCAACGCTCCACTGCCTCACCGGCTGCGCGATCGGCGAGGTGCTCGGGATGATCATCGGCACGGCGCTCGGGTTCTCCGACCTGCAGACGATCGCCCTGGCGGTCGTCCTCGCCTTCGCCTTCGGCTACGCGCTGACGAGCCTGCCGCTGCTGCGCGCCGGCCTGACGCTCGGCGTGGTCGCGCCGATCGCCCTGGCGTCGGACACCGCGAGCATCGCGCTGATGGAGATCGTCGACAACGGCGTGATGCTCGTCATCCCCGGGGCGATGGAGTCCGGTCTCGGCGACGTGCTCTTCTGGGGCGCACTCTCGTTCGCCTTGGTCGTCGCCGGTGCGGTCGCCCTGCCGCTGAACCGCTGGCTCATCGGGCGCGGCAAGGGCCATGCGGTCGTTCACGAGACGGGCATCCACGGCGGCCTCTCGCCCAGGACCGTCGGCATCGCCGCGGTGATCGCCTTCGTCTTCGGTTCGAGCGTGCTGCTCGCGGAAGCACTCGACAGCGACCCGGCCGCGGACGGTGCGGGGCACGGCGCCGTCGTCGTGGGAAGCGACGCCTGAACGGAGGCCAGCCGCGCACGGTGCCGGAAGGGCTCGGTCGACGACCGGATACCTCGTGCCGAACGGGGCTCGGGTCCGGAGCCACCCACCGGCACCGGTGCCTCACCAGGCGGGGCTGCGAAAGGTGCTTCCCCAGCGCCTCGGGCTCGCGTGGGAGCCCGTCGAGCACGGGAATGCGGATGTCGTCGGGGTCTCACGGGGGCTGGAGCCCGTCTCGCAGCGGCGGCAGGAGATCCCACGAGCACCCGCCGAGCCTCGTCAGCTCGAGCCGTCGACAACGCCCCTTCGGCTGAGGACTGGCGCGCCCAGAGCACCCGCCCGGAGGCTCCAGAACGGGCTCTAGCTCAGATGTAGTACATGGCCACGCCGGCCTCGCGCGCCTCGCGCTCGACGACGTCGGCGATGCTCGTGCGCGCCAGGATGGAGCGTGCGGCCGCGGCGGCGTCCGCGAAGATGCTCTCCGCCTCGCGGCCGAGCGGACCGTCGAGGAGCTCGACGACTTCGAGCACGGTGATCTCCGCCGGCGGGCGCGCGAAGGAGTAGCCGCCCTTCACCCCGCGCTGGGACTTCAGGACACCGGCGCGGCGGAGCGTCGCGAAGAGCTGCTCGAGGAACTGGACCGGCACATCGCGCCGCCGGGCGAGCTCGCCGATCGGGACGGGACCGGCGTCGCCGCAGCGGGCGAGCTCGGTGAGGGCCTTGAGGGCGTAGGGGCTCTTGGTCGTGATGGAGATCATCGGGCTACCGTCCGCGCACTGTATGCGCTCCGTCGGCCGTGTCGCCCCCGCTCTCGCGCTGATGGGGGTGATCTTCTTCATCTCCGCCCAGTCGGGGCTGCCCTCCGTGGAGAGCGACCTCGACGTCGCGCTCCGGAAGCTGGCGCACATGACGGAGTTCGGGGTGCTCTGGCTGCTGTGGCTCCGCGCCCTGCGCGGGCCCCGGGAGCGCGCGGCGCTCGTCGCGCTCGTGATCACCCTGGCGTACGCGGTCTCCGACGAGGTCCACCAGTCGTTCGTCGCGGGACGCCACCCGTCCGCGTGGGACGTCGCCATCGACGCGGCCGGGGTCGGGGTCGCCGTGGGCATCTGGGTCCTCCGCGCCCGGAACCGGCGTGCCACGCGGCTCCTGCGGGCAACCTGACGCGCGTGTCGACCACCGCGCGCTTCGACGCGTTCCAGCAGCGCCACCCCGCCGTCGGCTTCCCGCTGGCCGTCTTCTACAAGTACTTCGACGACCAGGGCGCCTACCTCGCCGCCCTCGTCACGTACTACGGCCTCATCGGGGTCTTCCCGCTGCTGCTGCTCGGCTCGACCATCCTGGGCGTCGTCCTCGACGGCGATCCCCAGCTGCAGCGCCAGGTCCTCGACTCGGCCCTGAGCCAGTTCCCGGTGATCGGGCAGGAGCTCGGCCAGCCCGGGAAGATCGGCGGCGGCACCACGGGGATCGTGGTCGGCCTGCTCGGCTCGCTCTACGGCGGGCTCGGCGTGGCGCAGGCGGCGCAGAACGCGATGAACGCGGCCTGGTCGGTCCCGCGCAACCACCGGCCGAACCCGTTCAAGGCGCGCGGCATCAGCCTGCTGCTGCTCATGACGGTCGGCCTCGGCGTCATCGCGACCACCGCGGTCTCCGCGCTCGTCACGAACGGGGCGCTCGGGGACGAGCTCTCCCAGGGCACGCTCCGCCTCCTCGTGCTGCTGGCGACCACCGCCCTGAACGCCCTGATC
>JAOPZO010000326.1 GCA_025964065.1 Solirubrobacterales bacterium
CCGGCGAGCTGGCGGGACCGCCCGCCGGCGCGCCCGGGCCTGCTCGGGACAGCGCCCGCGTCGTCGTCGGGCGGTACGCCGTCCCGCTGATCCTGTTGGCGTCGATCGTCCTCTTCTCGTTCCTGCGGCCGGAGACGTTCTTCACGGTCGGGAACTTCAAGACGATCCTCGTCACCCAGGCCGTGCTCGTAGTGCTCACGCTCGGGGTGATGCTGCCGCTGGCGGCCGGCGAGTACGACCTCTCCGTCGCCGCGGTCCTCGGGTTCTCGGCGACGCTCATCGCCTATCTGACGACGACCTCAGGATGGTCGCCGATCGCCGCGATCGCCTTCTCGCTGCTCGTCGCGCTGGCGATCGGCGCGACGAACGCGATCTTCGTCGTGCACTTCGGCGTGAACTCGTTCATCGCCACGCTCGGGATCAGCTCGCTGGTGACCGGGATCGCGACGGCAATCGTCGGCCCGACGACGATCGGCGGCGTCCCGTCAGCCGTCACGGCGCTCGGCCGGACGGAGCTTCTGGGCTTCGGGCTGCCGATCTTCCTCGCCCTGGCGCTCGGGGTCCTGCTGTGGTTCGTCCTCGAGAACACGCCGAACGGGCGCTACCTCTTCTTCACGGGGGAAGGCCGGGACGCGGCGCGGCTCGCCGGCGTGCGCGTCAACCGCATCCGCTTCGTCGTCTTCCTGCTGTCGGCCGTGCTCGCGTGGTTCGCCGGGCTGCTCCTGCTCGGGCAGACGGGCTCGGCCAACACGACCTACGGGACGGCGTTCCTGCTGCCGGCGTTCGCCGCAGCGTTCCTCGGAGCGACCACGATCCGGGTCGGTCGATACAACGTCTGGGGCTGCGTTCTCGCCGTCTACCTGCTCGAGACCGGCACGACCGGCCTCGAGCTCCTCGGCGCGGCCTATTGGGTCTCGGACGTCTTCAACGGCGCGGCCCTCGTGCTCGCCGTCACCTTCGCGCGTGCGGTCAGCCGCGAGCGTTCCACGTGATGCCGACGAACACTGTCGGCATCTCATCATTGAGAGGAATTGCTTGATGCATACGAACAGGATGCCAAGGCGCCGCGCGGCAGTCGCCGTCGCGGCGGCGGTCGCGGCTATGGGCGTCGCCGGATGCGGCGACAGCGGATCGGCGGAGCCGAAGGCCGAGGCGACCGCCGGGAGCTCAGCGACTGAGGTCAGCGACGCGCAGAAGCGCATCGAGCAGGCGAAGGAGCCCTTGACGTTCAAGGCCCCCGGGCCGGACATCGACGCCTCCAAGCTCAAGGGCAAGGGCGTGGTCGTCGTCGCCGTGGACATGCGGATCCCGGCGATCGCGCTGACCGCGAAGGCCGCCAAGGAGGCCGCCGGCGTCGTCGGGATGTCTGCGCGGCTCATCGACGCCGCCTCGGACCCCAGCAAGATGCTCCAGGGCGTTCAGCAGGGTGTCCAGACCGCGCAGGGCATCGTCATCGTCGGCGTCTCGCAACCGCTGGTGTCCGAGCCGCTGAAGAAGGCCAAGGCGGCGGACATCCCGGTCGTCAGCGCCATCGTCTCGGAGCCGCTCCCGAACGAGCCGGGCCAGGGCGCGGGACCGGATCTCTTCGCGAACTCGTCGCAGTCCAACACCGAGGCCGGCGAGCTCATGGCGGCCAAGGCGATCGTCGACACGAAGGGCCGGGCGAACGTCGCGATCTTCACGACGAAGGAGATCACCGCGAACCGGTTCGTGGTCCAGGGCATCAAGAACGTGCTCGGGCGCTGTGGCAGCTGCAAGATCGTCACGGAGGAGGACACGCCGCTTGCCCAATGGTCGACGGGGCTGACGACGAAGGTCGAGTCCGTCCTGCGCCGGTCGGCGGACATCAACTACGTCCTGCCGATCTTCGATGCGATGGCCCTGTTCATCGCACCGGGCGTCGAGGCCACCGGCAAGGCGGGCGAGGTCAAGGTCGCGTCCTTCAACGGTACGCCCGCGGCGCTGAAGCTCGTCCAGCAGGGCGGCACGCTGACGGCCGACCCGGGCCAGCCCAACGGCTGGGCCGGCTGGCTGGCCGTCGATCAGACCATGCGCGGGATGCTCGGCCTGGAGCCGGGCGACCCCGAGGTGCCCATCCGGTACTTCGATCAGCAGAACCTCTCCGGCGTGGACGTCGGGGACGAGGAGGCCGTCTACGGGCAGCCCGGCTACCGCGAGGGCTTTAAGCGGACCTGGGGCCTTGACTAGCCGACCGCACCACGCGGGTGCCCCGTCGGAGGCCCGCGGCGCGGCGGGCCCCGACGGAGCGGGACTCCAGGTCCCGCCCGTCCTGGAGGTGCGCGGCCTGTCCAAGCGGTTCGGCAACACCCGCGCGCTCGACGACGTCTCGCTCGAGATCGCCGCGGGGGAGGTCCACGCGCTACTCGGCCACAACGGCTCGGGCAAGTCGACGCTCATCAAGGTCCTGTCGGGCTACCACGTCCCGGATGCCGGATCGTTCGCCGTGGGCAACCGGGAGGTCGAGTTCCCGCTGCCGCTGGGGGAGCAGCGCCGACTGGGCCTGCGCTTCGTGCACCAGGACCTGGGGCTCGTGGAGAGCCTGTCGGTTCTCGAGAACCTCCGCGTCGGGCGGTTCGCCACACGGCTGGGCGGCCGGATCGACTGGCGGGCCGAGCGTGCTCACAGCCGCGAGCTGCTGCAGCGCTTCGATCTCGACATCGACCCGCGCACGCCGGTCGCGCGGCTGTCGCAGACCGAGCGCGCGATCGTCGCCGTCATGCGCGGCCTGCAGGACGTCGAGCAGCTCGGTGGTGGCCTCGTGGTCCTCGACGAGCCGACCGCCTCGCTGCCCGAGCATGAGGTCCACCGGCTCTTCGCGGCGATGAGGCGCGTCACCGAGAGCGGGTCGGCGGTCCTCTTCGTGACCCATCGCATCCAGGAGGTCCTGGCCATAGCCGACCGCGCGTCGATTCTGCGCGAGGGCCGGCTCGTCGCCACCGAGCGCGTGGCCGGGCTCGGCGAGGCAGCGCTCGTGCGCCTCATCGTAGGACGCGAGCTTGGCGACCTGTACCCCGAGGGCACCCATTCGACGGCGGGCACGGTGCTGACCGTGCGGGGACTGTGCGGCGATGTCGTGCAGGACGCGTCGTTCGCGGTGCGCGAGGGTGAGATCCTGGGATTGACAGGCCTGCTCGGTGCGGGGCACGACGAGGTGCCCTACCTCCTGTTCGGGGCGCGAGCGGCGACGGGCGGCACGATCGTCGACGCCTCCGGGCGCCCGTTCAGCCCGTCGCCCGAGGCCTCGCTCGCGGCCGGCATCTCGCTGCTGCCGGCGGATCGTCTGCGCCTGGCCGGGGTCGCCAGGGCGACGGTGGGGGAGAACATCACCCTCCCGGTACTACGCCGCTACCGGCGTCGGCGGGGATTGGATCGCACGCGTGAGCGCGCGGACGTCGCGGGGATCGTCGAGCGGCTCAGCGTGCAGCCGCGCGAGCCGGGGCGGCACCTGGGCGACCTCAGCGGCGGCAACCAACAGAAGGCGCTGCTCGGGCGGTCCGTCTTGCTGGCGCCGCGCGTCCTGCTCCTGCACGAGCCGACACAGGGCGTGGACATCGGTGCGCGCCAGACGATCTTCAAGGTCCTCCAAGACGCAGCCGCGGCGGGCACGTCGCTCGTGTACGCGTCGGTCGAGTACGAGGACCTGGCGCGCCTCTGCCACCGCGTGCTCGTCTTCCGCGCCGGGCGGATCGCCGCCGAACTCAGCGGCGCGGCGCTCAGCCATGAGGCCATCGCCCATGCGAGCTACCTGTCATGAGGGGCCCGGCGCGCGCGCCCACAGCCAACGAGACGGAGAGGGCGGCGCTCGTGAACGACCCGACGCGCAAGGCGGCCATCGAGCGGTTCCGGCACCGGACGCAGGAGCCGCTGGTGCGCGGTGAGGGCTCGTACGTCGCCGACGTGCGGCTCCCGCGGATGCTCGAGATGACCGTGGTCCGCAGCGACATCGCCAACGGTCGCATCGCCGCGGTGGACTGCACGCGGGCGCGCGCGATGGAGGGCGTCGTCGCAGCCGTGGCCGCCCGCGACCTCGATGGGGTGCAGGAGTACCCGAGCTTCCTCGAGTTCGCCCAGCCGCTCGGTCTGTTCCCGCTCTGCCGCGACCGCGTTCGGTACGTGGGCGCGCCGCTAGCCGCAATCGTGGCAAGCGACCGGTACGTCGGCGAGGACGCGGCCGAGACCGTGGCCGTGGAGATCGAGGAGCTCCCTGCCGTCACGACGCTCGACCAGGCGCTGGCGCCCGACGCGCCGCGGCTCTTCGACACCTGGCCCGACAACCGCATCCTCTCCTTCCTCCGGCGCGACGAGGCCGTCGACGACATCCTCGCGTCCTCGCGCGTCGTGCGCGGGGCTTACAAGATGCAGCGGCAGTCACCATCGCCGATGGAGACCCGCGGGGCGGTGGCGGAGTACCGCGGCGGGCGGCTGACGCTGTGGACCTCCACGCAGTCCCCGCACATCGTCAGGACGACGATCTCGCTCATGCTCGGGCTGCCGGAGCACGCGATCCGCGTCGTCGCCGAGGACCTCGGCGGCTCCTTCGGGACGAAGACCCACGTGTATCCGGAGGAGATCCTCGTCTGCTGGCTCGCGCGGAGGCTCGGACGGCCGGTGCGGTGGGTCGAGGACCGTGCGGAGCACTTCATGGCGTCCGTCCACGCGCGTGACCAGCTGCATGAGCTCGAGGCCGCGATCGACGACGACGGCCGTGTGCTCGCGCTGCGGGCGCGGATCGTCTGCGACGTCGGCTCGGGGGAGATCTTCATCCCGAGTCTCACGACGAGCTTCGTGACGGCCGCGATCCTGACGGGCCCGTACCGCATTCCACACGCCGAGGTGGCGATCGAGTGCGTGGTGACGAACAAGACGCCGAGCGGCGCCTACCGCGGCTTCGGGGCGCCGGAGGCGGTCTTCGCCATGGAGCGCCTCGTGGAGCGGGTCGCGCGCGAGACCGGGCGCGATCCGATCGAGCTGCGCCGCGGGATGATGATCGGCCCCGAGGATCTGCCCTACACGCTGCCTTCGGGAGCGGTCCTGGACTCCGGCAGCCACCGGCAGGCCTTCGAGCGGGCGGTGGAGCTCGGGCGCGCGGCGCTCGAGCGGGCGCACGCCGAGCGCGCGCCGGGCGACGGAACGCGGCTAGGCCTCGGCGTCGCGACCTACGTCGAGGGCGGCGGACCGTCCTACTACCTCACGACCGGCCACTGGACCTCGCACGAGCCCTGTGTTGTCCGCGTCGAGCCCGACGGCGGCGTCGTCGTGGCCGTCGGCGTCACGGCGATGGGGCAGGGGATCCAGACCGCCGTGGCGACCGTCGCCGCCGACGCGCTGGGAGTGCCCGCCGACACGGTCCGCGTCGTCCTCGGCGACACGGACACCTCGCCCTACGGCCTCGGCTCGTGGGGGAGCCGGGGCGCGATCGTCGCGACCGGTGCGGTCGTCAAGGCGATGGCGACGGTCCGTGACAAGGCGTTGCGAATCGGTGCTGGGCTCCTCGAGGCCGCCCCCGAGGATGTCGTCCTGGAGCATGGCCGCATCTTCGTGCGCGGCAGCACCGCCCCCTCGGTGTCGTTCGCCGAGGTCGCCACCGTCGCCACCATCCGCACGACGGAGCTGCCACCCGGCATCGAGCCCGGACTCGAGGGCAGCGCCGTCTACGACGCGCCTGGCGTGATGCATGCCTCCGACGAGCGCGGGCGGCTGAACGCGGTCGCCGCCCATGCCAACGCGACCCACGCCGCGGTCGTCCAGGTCGACGTCGAGACCGGCTGGGTCGAGGTCCTCGAGTACGTCGTCGTCCACGACTGCGGGACGATGCTCAACCCCGCGATCGTCGACGGGCAGATCCGTGGCGGCGTCGCCCAGGGCATCGGCGGGGCGCTGTATGAGGAGATCTCCTACAGCCCGGAGGGCCAGCCGCTCACGACGAGCTTCATGGACTACCTCCTCCCGACCGCCGCCGAGACGCCCCCGATCGTCATCGAGCACTTCGAGAGCCCATCGCCGACGACCGCGCTCGGGGTCAAGGGTGTCGGCGAATCGGGCCCGATCGGGCCGCCGGCCGCGATCACGAACGCGATCGCCGACGCGCTCGCGGCCTGGGACATCGAGATCGATGCCACTCCTGTCACGCCGACCGTCGTACGCCGGCTCATCCGGGCGGCCGAGGCGTCGCCCACCGGCACATCTATCGCCCACGAGGACAGAGGTCCACGCGCATGAAGATCTCCACGACCGCCCACGTCAGCGCGCCGCCCGGGCTGGTCTTCGAGTTCGTGTCCGACATCGACCGCGTCGCCCCGTGCCTGCCCGGCGCGCAGCTCACCGGCCGTGACGGGGACGACCACCTCGCATCCA
>JAOPZO010000332.1 GCA_025964065.1 Solirubrobacterales bacterium
AACTGCTGCAGGTGTCCATCCTTCATGACCACGATCCGGTCGCCCATTGTCAGGGCCTCGACCTGGTCATGCGTCACGTAGATGGTGGTGGTGCTGAGGCGGCGGTGGAGCTTCTGGATCTCGGCGCGCGTCTGCACGCGCAGCTTCGCGTCGAGGTTCGACAGCGGCTCGTCCATCAGGTAAGCGGCTGGCTCGCGGACGATCGCGCGACCGAGCGCGACGCGCTGGCGCTGACCACCGGAGAGGGCTTTCGGACGGCGGGTGAGGTACGGGGTGATCGAGAGGATCTCGGCGGCCTCGCGGACCTTGCGGTCGATCTCGGACTGGTCGACGCCGGCCAGCTCGAGCGCGAAGCCCATGTTGCGCGCCACCGTCATGTGCGGGTACAGCGCGTAGTTCTGGAAGACCATCGCGATGTCGCGGTCCTTCGGCGCCTTGTCGTTGACGACCTCGTCGCCGATGAGGAGCTCGCCGTCGGAGATGTCCTCGAGGCCGGCGATCATCCGCAGCGCGGTGGACTTCCCGCAGCCGGAGGGGCCGACGAGGATCACGAACTCGCCGTCGGCGACCTCGAGGTCGATCCCCTTGACGGCTTCGAAGCCGTCCGGGTAGCGCTTGACGAGGTTCTTGAGCTGGATCGAGGACATGCGGTCACCCCTTGACGGCGCCGGCGGTGAGACCCGCCACGATGCGCCGTTGGAAGAACAGGACGAGGATGATGATGGGGACGGTCACGACCACCGCGGCAGCGGCGATCGACCCCGTCGGCGCCGTGAACTGCGAGGCGCCCGGGAAGGACGAGATGGCGGCCGGCACGGTCTGCGCGGCCTGCGTGGAGGTCAGCGACGTCGCGAAGACGAAGTCGTTCCAGGCGAAGATGAAGACGAGGATCGCGGTGGTGAAGAAGCCCGGCGCCGCGAGCGGCACGATGACCTTCGTGAACGCCTGGTACGGCGTGGCGCCGTCCACCTGGGCGGCCTGCTCGAGCTCCCACGGGATCTCCCGGAAGAACGAGCTCATCGTGAAGATCGCGAGCGGGAGCGCGAAGGTCATGTACGGGATGATCAGGCCGGGCCACGTGTCGTAGAGCCCGATGTTGCGCCAGAGGTCGTACAGCGGGCCGACGACGGAGATGGGCGGGAACATCGCGATGGAGAGCGAGGCGATCAGCACGACGCGCTTGCCCGGGAACTCCAGGCGGGCGATCGCGTAGGCCGCCATGGCCGCGAGGCTCACCGCGATGAGCGTCGCGATCGCCGCGATCCCGAGCGAATTCCGAAGGGCGTCGGTGAAGATGCTCTGGTCGAAGATCCCCTCGTAGTTCTCGAAGGTCCACTTGCTCGGGAGCAGGCGGCCGTCGGCGATCGTCGTCGGGTCCTTCAGCGACAGCGAGACGAGCCAGAGGACCGGGAAGAGGGCGACGACGACGATCAGCGCGTTCGCCGCGCCCCACCCGAAGTACTTGTTGCGCTTGGTCTCCATCACTTGCCTCCCGTGCCCGACGCGATCGTGTCCTTGCCGAGCAGCCGGATGAAGACCGCGGCGATGATGCCGACGCAGATGAACACCAGGACGCTGAGCGCCGAGCCCAGGCCGAGGTTGAGCCGGGTCAGCAGCGTGTTGTAGGAGAGGACGCTCACGGTCTCCACGCTCCGGTTCACCCCCGAGTTGCTGAGGATGAAGACGGTGTCGAAGATCCGGAACGCGTCGAGCGTGCGGAACAGGAGCGCGACGAGGATCGCCGGCTTCATGAGCGGGATCGTGATCTTCCAGAACCGCTGCCAGCCCGTGGCGCCGTCGACCTTGGCGGCCTCGTGCAGCTCGTCCGAGACGAGCGCCAGCCCCGCGAGGAGCAGGAGCGCCATGAACGGCGTCGTCTTCCAGACCTCGGCGAGGATCGCCGTGATCCAGATGCCGGTGGTCGAGTTGAGCGGGTCGTCGTCCAGGCCGAGCGCGACGGGGACGAAGCCGCCCTCCGCGCCCGAGAACGCGAGCCGCCAGGCGAACGCGGCGACGACGGTGACGATGCCGTAGGGGATCAGCGCCGTGGTGCGCACGAGCCCGCGCCCGAAGAGCGCGCGGTGCATGACGAGCGCGAGCAGCATGCCGAGCACGAGCTCGATGACGACCGTGATGCCCGTGAGCGCGACCGTGTGCCAGAGATCCGTCCACCAGCGGGAGGACCCGAGGATCGAGACGTAGTTCGAGAGCCCGACGAACTCCGTGTCGTCCGGGAAGCGGAGGTCCGAGCGCTGCAGGCTCAGGTAGACCGCGTAGAGGATCGGATAGGCCGTGACCGCGAGCATCACGATCGCCGCGGGCGCCACGAGCATGAGCCCGAGCTTGCGCTCCGCGCGGCCGCGCTCCGTCATGACCTTCTTTCCGGGCTGCTTCCTGGCCGGCTCCGTCTCGCCGTCCGTGCCGCGGCCCGCGACCGGGACGCCCGCCGATGCCTGGACACTCATAGGACACCATCCGCGCTGAGCGCCTTGTCGAGGTTCTTCCGGAGCTCCTCGATCGCGTTGGGCTTCGACGCGTTCACCGGGGGCGAGAGCGTCGAGTAGATCGCGAGCGAGACGTCCGAGTAGGCCGGGGTGGCGGGACGGGGCCCGCCCTTCTCGAGGCCCTCACGGATGAGGGAGGCGAAGGGGTAGATCTCCTTCGTGGCCTCGTCCTCGTAGATCGAGGAGATCGTCGGCGCGACGCCGTCGAGCTCGAGGTAGGTCTTCTGCGACTTCTCCGAGGCGAGGCAGGCCGCGGCGTCGAAGGCCTCGTCCGGGTTCTTCGAGTAGGAGCTGACGCCCCAGTTGAAGCCGCCGATGGGGCCCTTGGCCTCCCGGTCCTCGGTCACCTGCGGGTACGGGAGCCAGCCCAGGTTGTCGAGGACCTTCTTCGCGGTGGCGTCGCCGTCCTCGGCCGCCCCCTTGATCGAGGGGTAGACGAAGGGCCAGTTGACCATGAAGGCGGCCTGCCCGCTCTGGAAGGCCAGGCGGTTCTGGTCCTCCTTCTGCTGGGCGAGCGACGGGTCCGCTGCGCGGGAGGTCGCGAGCTCGCCGATGATCCGGACGGCCTCCTGGACGGGCTCGTCGAAGTTCGGCTCGCGCGGGCCCTTGAGGATGCTGCCGCCGCCCGACTCGACGAGCGCGTTGAACCACACCGTCGTGTTCTCCGCGGCGGCGCCGGCGATCTCGAGGCGACCGCCCTCCTCGAGCTCGGAGGCCTGCTTGATGAGGCCCGACCACGTCCTGGCGGGGTCGCCGTCGACGAGGTCCTTGCGGTACCAGAGCAGTTGGGTGTTCGAGTTGCCCGGCGCGCCGTAGAGCCTGTCCTCGTACGTCGCGGTCTGCACGGGACCCTCGAGCATCCCCTCGGTGACGCGGGAGGCGATCTCCTCCGGAAACGCCTCGATCCAGCCCGCTTCGGCGAACTCGGAGGTCCAGACGACGTCCATGCCGACGATGTCGATGGAGTCGTCCTTGGCGGCGAGGCGCCGGACGAGCGCCTGGCGCTGCGCGTCCGGGTTGTTCGCGAGCGCGTTGAACTGGATGCGGAAGGCGCCGTTCGAGGCATCGGAGCAGTCCTTGGCCGCCTGCTGGAACGAGCCGCCGGGCTGGGTCCCGGCCCACATGTTGATCGTCACCGGCCCGGCGCCGGAGTTCTCGTCGCTGCCGCACGCCGAGAGGGCGAGGGCTGCGAGGGCTGCGGTGAGTGACCCTGCGATGACCCGGAGCATTTCGGACGCCTTCCTGCCCGAGCGAGAACCGCTTCACACCGAGCTCGTCACATTTGCAACTCCGGCTGCGAGGTGGCCGTCGGACCGGTCTCCCGTGCTCGCGACGACCGCGCCGGCCGCCGGGAACGGGCGCGGCGCGTCGGTCGTGTTGACGGCGATGACGTGGTCCCCGCGGCGGAAGGACAGCACGCCGTCGCGGACCGTGAGGTCCTCGAGCGGGCCGTCGAGCGTGCGGCGCAGCGCGATGAGGTCGCGGACGCGCCGCGCGGGCGAGCCGGGGGTGGCGCGCTGCTCCGCGGCGGACCCCTCGGGCGCGGTGACGACCTCGAGCCAGGGCGTGCCCGTGGTGAAGCCGTGGTGCGGCGCCTCCGCGGTCCAGGGCCTCGGGTGGCGGAACGCGTCGCGGCCCGCGCGGTCGTAGGGCGGCGCCTCCGGCGCGCCGGCGGGGCGGCCCGGGCCGTTGCCCAGCGCGAGCTCGTCGCCCTGGAAGAGGAAGACGGGGCCCGGGAGCGTGAGCAGCAGGAGCGCGGCGGCCGCGACGTGGTGGCGGCCGATGCGCTCGGCCAGGCGCGGGAAGTCGTGGTTGCTCAGCACCCAAGAGGCCTTGCCGGTCTCGAGGCCGGCGCGGATGCCGGCGGCCAGGGCTTCGGCGTCCCACGCGGCGAAGAAGAGCTCGAAGCAGAAGCTCGCGTCGAGGTGCTCCAGGTACCGCGGGTGGCGGCCGGACGGCAGGCCGACCTCCCCGACGAGGAACGCGTCCTCCCCCGCGCCGGCCCGCAGCGCGCGCAACGCGGCCTCCACCCCGGGCTGGTCGGAGGAGAAGCGGTGCTCGAGCGCCTCGTGCTCCGGGTGGCCGTTCATGATGCTCGGCGCCGTGGCGGCGGGGTCGTCGCGGAGCTCCGGGTCCTTCAGGAGCTGCTGCAGCGCGTCGAGGCGGAAGCCGGCGACCCCCTTGGAGCGCCAGAACGCGAGCACGTCCCCCATCTCGCGCGCGACCTCGGGGTTGCGCCAGTCGAGGTCGGGCTGCTCGGGGTAGAACGAGTGCAGGTACCAGCCGCGGCCGTGCGGGTCCTCCGACCACGCGGGGCCGCCGAACGTGCCGCGCCAGTTGTTCGGCGGGCCGTCCACGGGCGACCAGACGTAGAGCTCCGGGCGCTCCCGGAACCACGGGTGCTCGATGCTCGTGTGGCACGGGACGACATCGAGGAGCAGCTTGATGCCGTGCTCGGCCGCCGCGGCCGCGAGGCGCTCGACGTCCTCGACCGTCCCGAAGGCCGGGTCGACCCCGCGGTAGTCCGCGACGTCGTAGCCCCCGTCGGCCATGGGCGACGGGTTGATCGGCGAGAGCCAGAGCGCGTCCACCCCGAGCCACGCCAGGTGGTCGAGGTGGGCGGCGACGCCGCCGAGGTCCCCGACCCCGTCGCCGTCGGCGTCGGCGAACGAGCGCGGGTAGACCTGGTAGACGACCACCCGCGCGCCGCCGCTAGAGGGTGACGGTCCGCCCGGCCTGGAAGCCGTCGCCCTCGACGATGACGTCGACGACCTCCTGTGGGACGGCCCCGTCGGAGGTGACGACCATGACGGCGCTCCTGCCGTCCTCGCCCTCCGCGTGACCGACCGCGGCCGACTCGATGTTCACGCCGGCCGCGCCGAACGCCGTGCCCACGCGACCGACCATCCCGGGCTGGTCGTCGTACTTGAAGAGCGCGACGTGCTGCTCCAGCTGGAGGTTGAAGCGCTGGCCCCAGGCCTCGAGGAGGTGCGGGCGGGCGGCGCGGCCGACGACCGTGCCGACGACGCGCGTGGACTGCTCCCCGGCGACGACGGTGACGCGCAGGAGGTCCGCGAAGTCGCGGGCGCTCGTGCGCTTGGACTCCACGACGGTGATGCCGCGCTGCTCCGCGACCGAGGGGGCGTTGACGACGTTGAGGTCCTCCTCCGTCTTCCCGTCGAGGACGCCCAGGAGAACCGAGACGCCGAGCGGGCGCGTATCGCGCTCGCCGATGCGGCCGAGGTACTCGACCTCGACGCGGTCGACGCTGCGGCCCTCCACGAGCGCCATCGCGAGCTTGCCGAGGTGGCGGGCGAGCGGCTCGAACGGGCCGAGGACCTCGCGGTCCTCCGCGGCGACGGCGGGGACGTTCACCGCGGTGGTGACCGTGCCGCCCGTGAGCGCCGCGACGACCTGCTCCGCGGCCTGGTAGCCCGCGCGGTCCGTGGCCTCCGCGGTGCTCGCGCCGAGGTGCGGCGTGACGACGACCTGCGGGTAGGCGAAGAGCGGGCTCTCCGTGATCGGCTCGGTCTTGAAGACGTCGAGGGCGGCGCCGCCGACCTTGCCCGAGTCGAGCGCCCTGACCAGATCCTCTTCCACGATCAGCGGGCCGCGGGCGACGTTCAGGATCCGCACGCCGTCCCTCATCTTCGAGAAGGCCTCCGCGTCGAGCCAGCCCTCGGTCTCCGGCGTCTTGGGCAGGTGGACCGTGATGAAGTCGGCGACGGCGTAGACCTCGTCGGAGGTCTCGGCGTGCGCGACGCCCATCTGGGCGTAGCGGTCGGCGCCGACGAACGGGTCGAAGGCGATGACGTGCATGCCGAAGCCCTGTGCGCGCTGGGCGACGAGCTGGCCGATGCGGCCGAACCCGAGGATGCCGAGCGTCTTGTCCATGACCTCGATGCCCGAGAACTTCGAGCGCTCCCACTTCCCGCTCGTGAGGCTCTGGTGCGCCTGCGGGATGTTGCGGGCGAGGGCGAGGAGCAGCGCGACGGTGTGCTCGGCGGCGGTGACGACGTTCGAGGCCGGGGCGTTCGCGACGATGATCCCGCGCGCAGTGGCCGCGGGGACGTCGACGTTGTCCACGCCGACCCCGGCGCGGCCGATCGCCTTCAGGTTGCCGGCGCCCTTCAGGACCTCGGCGGTGAGCTTCGAGCTCGAGCGGATGAGGATGCCGTCGTACGCGCCGAGCTCCTGGGCGAGCTCGCCGTCCGCCCAGTCCGTCTTGACCGTGACGTCGAAGTGCTCCTTGAGCAGGTCGATGCCGGAGGCGCCGATGTTCTCGGCGACCAGGACCTTGGGGGTGCTCATGACCGGGCCTCCACCACGTAGTCGATGCACTGGGTCAGCGCCCGGACGTCCGCCGGGTCGATCGCCGGGAACATCCCGACGCGGAGCTGGTTGCGGCCGAGCTTGCGGTACGGCTCGGTGTCGACGATGCCGTTCGCGCGGAGCGCCGCGGCGACCGCGGCGGCGTCGACGGCCTCGTCGAAGTCGATCGTGCCGACCACGAGCGAGCGCTTCGCCGGGTCGGTGACGAAGGGGGTGGCGAAGGCGCTGGCCTCCGCCCAGTCGTAGAGCGCGCTCGAGCTCTCCGTGGTGCGCCCGACGGCGAAATCCAGGCCGCCGTTCTGGTTCATCCACTCGACCTGGTCGGCGAGCATGAGGAGCGTCGCGACCGCGGGGGTGTTGTACGTCTGGTCCTTCTTCGAGTTGTCCAGCGCCGTGGTGAGGCTGAGGAACTCGGGGATCCAGCGGTCCGTGCGTGCGCCGACCTCGGCGATCCGCTCCTGGGCGGCCGGGCTGAGGAGCGCGAGCCAGAGGCCGCCGTCGGCGGCGAAGGACTTCTGCGGGGCGAAGTAGTAGACGTCGGCGGCGCTCGCGTCGAGCGGCAGGCCGCCGGCGCCGGAGGTCGCGTCGACGAGGACCAGCGCGTCGCCGTCGGGACGCTCCACGCCGAGCATCACCCCGGTGCTCGTCTCGTTGTGGGCCCAGGCGACGACGTCGCAGGACGGGTCGGACTGCACCGCGGGCGCGTCGCCCGGGTCGCTCTTGACGACGACCGGGTCCTGCAGGAAGGGCGCGCCGCCCGTGACCTGGGCGAACTTGTTCGAGAACTCCCCGAAGCTCAGGTGGAGCGCCTTCTCGCGGACGAGGCCCGCCGCGGCGGCGTCCCAGAACGCGGTGGTGCCGCCGTTGCCGAGCATGACCTCGTAGCCGTCGGGGACGCTGAAGAGGTCCTTCAGCCCCTCGCGCACGCGACCGACGACGGCCTTCACGGGCTTCTGGCGGTGGCTCGTGCCCATCACGGGCACGCCGTTGACCGCGGCCTGGAGCGCTTGGAGCTGCTCCGGGCGAACCTTGGACGGGCCGCAGCCGAAGCGGCCGTCGGCCGGCTTCAGGGCGTCGGGGATGACGAGTTCGGCGGTGCTTGACGACATGGGCTCAGATCCTCGCAGGGGTCGGACGGCGGGAGTGCCCAGGCGCGCGGCGGTCGGTCCTTCGTCGGTCGCTCCCCGGTGGTTGACCACCTCGAATGCGCCAGTCGCGCCGACGGGAGGAGCCTAGCGAAGCGCCCGTTCGCGACCCGTCGCGGCCCGGGCGGGCCGCGGACGCGGGCGCTCCGTGCCCCGCCTTGGCGCCGAGATCCGGATCGGCCCGACCCCCTGGCGCTGATCCGGTCTCAGCGTCGCGGGCGGGCCCGAGGTGTGCAGGAACCGCGGGACGTGCGGCAGGCTGCGGAGGCTCTGCACCAAGAGGCTCGTTGGCCCGCCACGGCCGCCCGGCATGCGCCACCGTCGCCCCATGTCGACCGAACGCGCGCTGGCGCTCACCCTCAGCGGCCTGCGGAACCTGCCGGTCGCGCCGCTCGCCGCCGAGCAGCGCGGGAGCGTCGGGCGCGAGCAGCTCCTCGACCGCGGGTGGAGCCGCACGACCGTGGACCGCGCTCGACGTGGCGGCGACGGAACCGCCGGACCGCGTCGGCGAGCTGCTCGCGGCCCGTCGCGGATGCCGCGGGGTGGGGGTGCTGCGGGATGCCGGTTCGACCTGGAGGTCGACGGCGCGCACCACGCGATGCCGGAGCGACGCCGGCGTGATGCGCTCCGCGACGCCGACCTTCGGAGCTTCGGCGTCACGGTCCTCCGCGTTCCGGCCACCCTCGTCCTCGAGGCGCCGGACGAGTTCGTGCGGGTTGTCCGGGACGCACTGGTCGCCCGCGGACGTGAGATCCGGATGAGCCCCAGGGGGTGGGGCTGATCCGGACCCCAGCGCTGGTGGCGGCGCGGCGCGTCGCGCGCCGGCACCGCCGGTCCGGCTAGAAGTCCGGGTTGATCCAGTCCATCTGCGCGCGGAGCTGCTTGCCCGTCGTCTCGAGCTCGGTCTTCGCGCCCTCGTCGCGCATGCGCTTGAAGTTCTCCTGGCCGGCGCGGTTCTCCGCGATCCACTCCCGGGCGAAGGTGCCGTCCTGGATCTCGCCGAGGATCTTCTTCATCTCCGCGCGGGTCTGGTCGGTCACGACGCGCGGGCCACGCGTGTAGTCGCCGTACTCGGCCGTGTTCGAGATGGAGTACCGCATGCCGGCCAGGCCCTTCTCGTACATGAGGTCGACGATGAGCTTCAGCTCGTGGAGGCACTCGAAGTACGCCATCTCCGGCGGGTAGCCCGCCTCGGTGAGCGTCTCGAAGCCGGCACGGACGAGCTCGGAGGCCCCGCCGCAGAGCACGGCCTGCTCGCCGAAGAGGTCGGTCTCGGTCTCGTCCTTGAACGTCGTCTCGAAGACGCCGCCGCGGGTGCAGCCGATCCCCTTGGCGTACGCGAGCGACAGCGCCTTGGCGTTGCCCGTCGCGTCCTGGTGGATCGCCACGAGGCCGGGGACGCCGGAGCCCTCGGTGTACTGGCGGCGCACGAGGTGGCCCGGGCCCTTGGGGGCCGCGAGCGCGACGTCGACGCCCTCGGGCGCCTCGACCTCGCCGTAGAGGATCGAGAAGCCGTGGCCGAAGAGCAGGAGGTTGCCGGGCTGGACGCCCTCGCGGATGTCCGACTCCCAGACGTCATGGTGCTTCTCGTCGGGCAGCAAAACCATGACGACGTCGCCCTCGGCGGCCGCCTCGGCCACGGAGGTGACGCGCAGGCCGGCGGCCTGCGCCTCGGCGACGGACTCGGAGTCCGGGCGCAGGCCCACGACGACGTCCACGCCGGAGTCCTTGAGGTTCTGCGCGTGGGCGTGGCCCTGCGAGCCGAAGCCGAGGATGGCGACGGTCTTGCCGTCAAGCAGGGTGAGGTCTGCGTCGTCGTCGTAGATCATGAGGCGGCGGATCCTACGGACCCGGCGCGCCAGGGTGCCCTGCGCTCAGGCGGTGGCCGAGGCCACGAGCGTCCGCGCTGGGATCCGCAGGCGCCCCTCGGCGTCGGCGAACGCCGCGAGATCGGCGTCCACGGCGTCACGGAGCTTGTAGTGGTCCGCGGGCGAGAGCCCGGCCACGAGCTCCTTCAGCGAGATGGAGCAGTCGAGCTGCAGGGCCCACCAGGCGTCGGTGCTCGGCGCGTGGAAGGTGAAGTCGAGCGGCTCGATGACGATGTCGTCGGTCCAGCCCGCCCCGTAGAGCAGCTCGAGCACGAGGTCCGGGTCGGCGAGCGAGAACGGGCCCGGGGTGCCGGGCGGAGGGGGCTCCGTGAACCCCAGCTCCACGAGGCGACGGCCCGTCATCCACGGGTTGTGCTCGGCGGCGGCCCACACCGCGAAGGCCACACGCCCGCCGGGCTTGAGCACCCGGCGGGTCTCGCGCAGCGCGGTCTCCGGATCCGGGACGAGCATGTAGCCCCAGCGGCAGAGCACCGCGTCGATCGTCGCCGTGGGCAGGTCGATCCACTCCACTTCCATCGGCTTCGTCTCCACCACGTCCTCCAGCCCGAGCTCCGCGGCCCGTGCCCTCGCGACCTCGACCATGGCGATGGCGCCGTCGGTCGAGATGAGCTTTCCGCCGGGCCGCAGGAGCTCCGCCGCGAGCAGCCCCGTGTCGCCGGGCCCGGCCGCGAGCTCGAGCACCGTGTGTCCGGGCTGCGGGATGATCGCGTCGACGAGCCAGTGCGAGACGGGAGCCGTGTCGGCCTGGAACGCCGCGCGCGCCGCGGCCCAGCCGCCCGCGGCCTCCTCCCAGCGCCCGCGGCTCGCGGCGCGGAACGTGTCGGGGTCCTCCAGCGGCTCGAACGGCATCAGCGGAGGGTGAACGGGACGCTGACGGGCTTGGAGACGACGCCGTTGCCGTCGGTCGCGCGGGCCGTGAGCTCGTAGGAGCCGAGCCGGTACGCGACGGGTGCCTTCAGCCGGAAGGACCACCTGCCGCCCTTCACCGGGACGGCGAAGAGCACGGGCTTGCCGCAGCTCCCCACGACGAAGCGCTTCAGCCTGGGGTCGAGGAACGTGCACTTGGCCGCCTGGGCCGCCTTGGCGGTCACCGTGCGCGTCAGCTTCCCGACCCTGCGCCTGTCCTTCGTCACCTTCACGCGGCGCAGGGAGAGCTCGACGGTGCGGATGCCCGCCTCGTCCGCGGCGGTCCCGGACAGCACGACCTTCCGCAGCGTCGTCGTGGTCGTCGTCCGCGTCCGCTCGCGGCCAGCGACCGGGGCGAGGGCCTTCCGCACGACCTTGATGTCGAAGAGGCGGATGCGCGCCTTCGGCTTCGGCGTGGTGATCGCCACGACGGGCGCGGTGTCGTCCGTCACGGTCACGGTGACCGCCGCGAGCGAGAAGGCGCCCGAGCCGTCGACCGCGGCGGCCTGCACCCTGTAGGTGCCGGGCCTGGCGAAGGCGTGGCCCACGGACGGCCCCGCGCTCTCCTGCTGCGGGCTGCCGTCCCCGAAGTCGAAGCCGTACTTCGCGATGGGACCGTCCGTGTCGGCGGAGCCCGTCGCGTCGAACGTCACGGCCTCACCCTGTGCGACGACGCTCCTGCTCGCCTTGAGGACGGTGGTGGGCGGCGTGTTGACCCACTCGTCGGCGCCCAGGTCGGTCGCCGCGCCGTTCATGCGCGCCTGCCCCTCGAAGTCCTTCTCGGACGCGCCCGGGAGCTGCGCGCCCGCCCTGTCGATGACGGGCGCCGTCGCCTTCAGGTGGACGTCACGGCCGGCGAGGTCGCGGAAGAGCTCGGCGTCCGCCGTCCTCGTCGTGGTGCCCGCGAGCGTGGTCCCGGCGGTGGCGGTCCCGCCCGCGGTGTCGGTGGTGTCGGAGTCCGTGAGGGTCAGGCGGGCGGTCGAGCCCGTCGTCGTCGGGCTGCCCGCGGACGCGGTGACGGCACTCGCCCCGGAACCGTGGGCGATGGAGCGGCCGACGTCGACGACGACCTCGCCGACCGGCGCCGCGGGGGTGCCGAGCGGTGCGGGCAGGAACGGCGCCGAGACGGCCGCGGCGTCGAGGGCGAAGGGCCGGGCGCCGCCGGCGATCGTCACGTGGCGGGCGGTGACGGTGACCTTCCCGGCGGAGGAGCCGGTGAGCGGGGCGTTGGCACTCGCGGCGCGCACGCCGGTGCCTGCACTCCCGGGGAGCAGGGCGACGCTGTCGAGCAGCGTCGCCTTGGGGACGGCGCTGTCGGCGGCGGAGAGCACCTCGACCGCGCTGGAAGCCGGGTTGGCGGCGATGACCGAGCCGCGGACGATGCGGTTCGGGATCGCCGCCATGGTGCCGGCGGTCTCACGGTCGTTCGCGTCGAAGCGGACGCCGGGCCCGGACTTCACGCCCGCGACGACGTTCGAGTCCTCCACGACGAGCGTGGTCTCTCCCCCACCCTGGACGGCAGGCGCGGTGCCCGCCTCGGCCGGGGCCGCGAGCTGCACGACGAAGGAGCCGCGGATCGTGTTGGTGCCGCCCGTGATCCCGGCGCCGGCATCGTCGACGTCGTACGTCGGGAGGTCCGCGGCCGCGCCGACCCGCGCGAGGTTCGAGGCCTCGACCACCGTGCCGGTCGCCCGCACCCGCACCGCGGGACCGCCCGTGACGGGGACGCCGACCGCGAGCCCCCGGAGGACGGCTCCGGAGCCCGCGCCCGTCCCGTCGCCGAGCGTGAGGGTCGCCGCTCCGGCGCTCGCCGAGCTCGTCGAGACCACGACGGTGCCGGGCTGCACTGCCGTGAAGGTCACGTTCCTCCGGGTGACGACGATGGGCGGCTCGGAGAACGTGCCGGCCTTGATGGAGACGGTGTCCCCGTCCGCGACGGCGGCGTTCGCGTCGGAGATCGTCTTGCAGACCGCGCCGGCGCAGCCCGCGGCGGCGGCCGGGTCGACGGTGTAGGTCGTGG
>JAOPZO010000348.1 GCA_025964065.1 Solirubrobacterales bacterium
GACGGCCACGACGGCACGGCGGACGCGGGACGCGCCGCCCGTGGGGGCGGGGCGGTCCTCGACGGGGGTCTCGGGGGACACGGTGCAGGGCTCCTGGGGGGCCCGGTGACGCGGGCTGCCCGCTGCATCGGACGCTCGGCCGCGGGCCTTGACCGCTGCCGGACGACTGTCCGGCTCGGGCTCCTCGGATCGTCGATCGGCGACCGGCATCGCGGAACCCTCTCATGCCCGCGCCGTGCCGTGTGGGTGGGTCCGTTCACCCGGCGGTCACACGGCGTTCACGACCCGGCCACACCGCGCGGGCGACGGCGCGGCAGGCTGCGGAGCCAGCATGGAACCCGAGGTCCTGACCGCCGCCGAGCTCGAGGTGCGACCGCACGACGGCCTCGTCCTGGCCGCGGGCCGCGCGCTGACGCTGTCCGTCCGGGAGTTCCAGCTGCTCGTGGCGTTCCTGCGCCACCAGGGCGGCATCGTCTCCCGCGAGGAGCTCTACGGGAGCGCGTGGGGCCGGCCGCTGCGGAGCGGCGACCGCTCCATCGACGTGTACGTCCACAAGGTGCGCGTGAAGCTCGAGGATGCGCTTCCGCAGCGGCGGTTCATCCACACCCATGTGGGCTTCGGCTACCGGTTCGCGGCGGAGCCTTCACACGCCTTTCACATCTCGTAGACGAGTCGGTCACACCATGGGGCCGTCGGCGCAGCAGCCTGGGCGACGACAACCCATCGAAGGAGAAGCAGTTGACGTCCAAGATCCTCTGTGCCGTGCTCACCGCCGGCGCCCTCGCATTCGGTGCCGCGGCCTGCGGCGACGACGAGGAGTCCACCTCCGCCGCGTCCGGCGCCGCCCCCGCCGAGACCCAGGCCGAGAAGTCGGGCACGGACTACTCCACGCTCTCCGGTGCGATCCGCATCGACGGCTCCTCCACGGTCCAGCCCGTCGCGGAGGCGGCCAGCGAGCTCCTCTCCGAGGAGGGCGCCAGGACGAACATCACGGTCGGCGGCGCCGGCACGGGCGACGGCTTCGAGAAGTTCTGCCGCGGCGAGCTCGACATCGCCGACGCCTCCCGTGGCATGGCGGCCGACGAGTTCGCGGCCTGCAAGAAGGAGGGCATCACGCCCGTCGAGGTCCAGGTCGGCATCGACGGGCTCTCCGTCGTCGTGAACCCGTCGCTCGAGTTCCCCGAGAACTGCATCACGGTCGCGAACCTCAAGAAGCTCCTCGCCCCGAACTCGAAGGTCGAGAACTACTCCGAGCTCGGCCCGGGCTATCCCGACGCGCCCGTCTCGTTCTTCACCCCGGGCACGGAGTCCGGCACGTACGACTACTTCACCGAGGCCGTCCTCGAGACGGATGCCGAGCAGCGCACCCAGGACGTGCAGACCTCCGCGGACGACAACCAGATCGTCACGGGCATCTCCGGCACCCAGGGCGCCCTGGGCTACGTCGGCTACGCGTTCGCCGACCAGAACAAGGACAAGCTCAAGACGGTCGCGGTCGACAACGGCGACGGCTGCGTGACCCCGAGCGTCGAGACGATCGCGGACAACTCCTACGCGCCGCTCTCCCGCCCGCTGTTCATGTACCCGACGACGGAGTCGCTGAGGAAGCCGGAGGTCAAGGGCTTCCTCGACTTCATCAACGAGAACAACCAGCCGGTCATCGAGGCGGCGGACTACATCCCGCTGACCGACGAGCTGAAGACGCAGGCCAAGGCGAACATCGACGGCGCGACCCCCGCCGAGAAGCCGGCCGAGTAGCGAGCCGTGTCCGCGCCGACGCTCACCAAGGCGCGGACCGGCCGGTCCGTGGGCGAGCAGGCCATCAGGGGCCTGCTCGCCCTCGCGGCGCTCGTCTCCGTCCTCACCACGACGGGAATCGTCGTGACGCTGCTCGAGGAGGCCGTCTCCTTCTTCCGCGAGGTCCCGTTCGGGGACTTCTTCTTCGGGACGAAGTGGACGCCGCTCGCCGGCGGGGAGTCCCAGTCCTTCGGGGTGCTCCCGCTCATCTTCTCCACGCTGTACCTGACCTTCATCGGCCTCCTGGTGGCGATCCCGGTCGGACTCGGCGTGGGCATCTACCTCGCGGAATACGCCTCGCCGCGGGTCCGGCGGGTCTTCAAGCCGGTCGTCGAGCTCCTCGCGGGCATCCCGACGATCGTCTTCGGGTTCTTCGCCCTCACCTTCTTCACCCCGCTGCTGGGGGACCTCGGGTTCGAGCTGCGGATCTTCAACGGCCTCTCGGCCGGGATCATCCTCGGCATCCTCGTGGTCCCGACGATCGCGTCGGTCTCCGAGGATGCGCTCTCCTCCGTGCCGCAGTCGCTGCGCGAGGGGGCGTTCGGCCTCGGCGCCGCGAAGTGGCAGGTCGTCGTGCGGGTCGTCTTCCCGGCCGCGCTCTCCGGCGTCGTCGCCGGCCTCGTCCTCGGCGCCTCCCGCGCCATCGGCGAGACGGTCCTGATCCTCGTCGCCGCGGGCAACAGCCCGAACCTCTCCGCGAACCTCGGCATCGAGCACCAGAACATGGCGGCGTTCATCGCGAACACGGCCCGGGCGGACATCTCCGCCGGCTCCGTGGCCTACGGCACGATCTTCGCCGTCGGCGCGACGCTGTTCGTCATCACCTTCGTGCTGAACCTCTTCGCGATCCGCTTCGTGCGCCGCTACCGACAGGTCTACGAGTAGCCATGAGCGCCATCGCCGCAGAGAAGAAGCTCGCCCGCCGCACCGTCGAGCGCGGCTCGAACGGGGAGCGGACGAAGGACCTGCTGTTCCGGTCCGCGCTCCTGCTGTGCCTCCTGGTCGCGGTCGCCTTCCTCGGGGCGCTCGCCGTCACGACGCTCAGCGACGGGGTCGGCCGCCTGAGCGGGGAGTTCCTCACGGGGGAGCCCTCGCGCCTGCGGACGGACTCCTTCGGGATCCGCCCCGCGCTGATCGGGACGCTCTACCTCATGGTCCTCGTGGCGGCGTTCATCGTCCCCGTCGGGGTCGCCAGCGCGATCTACCTCGAGGAGTACGCGGACGGCACGAAGTGGTGGAACCGCGCGATCGAGACGAACATCCAGAACCTCGCGTCGGTCCCGTCGGTGGTCTACGGCATCCTCGGCCTCGCCTTCATCGTCCGCGGGCCCGTCGACATCTTCGGCCTGGGGGTCGGGCAGCCGACGCTCCTGGCCGGCGCACTGACGCTCGGCCTGCTCGTCCTGCCCGTCGTGATCATCGTCTCCCGCGAGGCGATCCGCGCGGTTCCGCCGTCGATCCGCGAGGGCTCCCTCGCCCTGGGCGCGACCCAGTGGCAGACGATCTGGAAGCAGACGCTCCCGGGCGCGCTGCCGGGCATCGCGACCGGCGTGATCCTCGCGCTCTCCCGCGCCATCGGCGAGACCGCGCCGCTCATCCTCGTCGGCGCCGTCGCGAACCTCCGCTTCAACCCGGAGATCGACGGCCCGTTCTCCGCGCTCCCGGCGCTGATCCTCAGCGCCGTGGGCGAGCCCAAGCCCGAGTTCCAGAGCATCGCGGCGGCGGCGATCATCGTCCTGCTGGTGATCCTGCTGCTGATGAACTCGGTTGCGATCCTCCTGCGCAACCGCTACGAAACGAAGTGGTGACCCACCCATGAGCACGCCCCACGACCCGTCCCAGACCACCCCGGTGGCCGACCCGACCGACCCGCGCACGCCCGCGCCCGCGAGCGTGCGTCTCGCCGCCGCGCCGGCCGCGGCGGCCGCGCCGAAGGAGATGGCCTACCGGCTGAAGGACGTCGAGGTGCACTACGGCGACGTCAAGGCCGTGCAGGGCGTGACCTTCGATCTCGCCCAGAACGAGATCACCGCGTTCATCGGGCCGTCGGGCTGCGGGAAGTCGACGCTCATCCGGTGCCTGAACCGCATGAACGACCTCGTGCCCTCGGCCCGCGTCGGTGGCCAGGTGCTCTACCACGGGCAGGACCTCTACGGCGATGACATCGACGCCGTCCAGGTCCGCAAGGTCATCGGGATGGTCTTCCAGAAGCCCAACCCGTTCCCGAAGTCGATCTACGACAACATCGCGTTCGGCCCGCGCGTGCTGGGCAGGAAGAAGGGCATGGACGAGATCGTCGAGACCGCGCTGCGCCGCGCGTCCCTCTGGGACGAGGTGAAGGACCGCCTGAAGACGAACGCGTTCGGCATGTCCGGCGGCCAGCAGCAGCGGCTGTGCATCGCCCGCGCCCTCGCCGTCGAGCCCGACGTCATCCTCATGGACGAGCCCTGCTCCGCGCTGGACCCGATCTCCACCGCGGCGATCGAGGACCTGATGCTCGAGCTCAAGGAGCGGTACACGATCGCGATCGTCACGCACAACATGCAGCAGGCCGCGCGCGTCTCGGACCGTACGGCGTTCTTCACCGTCGCGAAGTCCGACGACGGCAAGCGCATCGGCGAGCTCGTCGAGTTCAACCCGACGGAGAAGGTCTTCTCCAACCCGGACGACGAGCGCACGGAGCAATACGTCACGGGCAAGTTCGGCTGACGGTGGGCCACGAGCCGCGCCGCCACTTCCGGGAGGAGCTGCTGAACGTCGAGCGCCAGGCGCTCGGCGGGCTCGACATGGTCGTGGGACAGGTGGAGCGCTGCCTCGAGGCGCTCGAGCACCAGGACGTCGAGCTCGCGCAGTTCATCATCGCGGACGACGACCGGCTCGACGGCCGCTACCTCGAGGTGCACCAGGGCGTGCTCTCGCTCCTCGCGCTGCAGGCCCCCGTGGCCGGCGACCTGCGGATCGTCGCGGCGCTGCTCCACACGATCAAGCACATGGAGCGCATGGGCGATCAGTGCGTGAACATCGCGAAGCTCATCCCGCTCACGGGCAACGAGCCGCCCGTGCGCGAGGAGATCCTCGGGCGGGTGCTGCGCATGGGGCGCGCGGCACGCGCGGAGGTGCAACTCTCTCGCCGCGCGTTCGCCGAGCGGGACGTCGCGCTCGCGGAGGGCCTCGTGGTGCAGGACCGCGAGATCAACGCGCTCAACCGCGAGATCTTCGCCCTCGCCGTCTCCATGGGGACCGACGCGGACACGCGCGAGTGGGCGATGACGATGACGATGGTCGCCCGCGCGTTCGAGCGCATCGGGGACAACGCGGTGGACATCGGGGAGCAGACCGCGTTCATCGTCACGGGGCTGTTCCGGGAGTTCTCCGACTCCTCGCACCCCACGCCGCGCTGACGCCGCGTCGAGTTGTGAAAAGGGTGTGACCGTGCGCAGGAGCACGCGGATCCGCCCGTCCCGGTCCGTACACTCCGCGCCATGAGCGACCGCTTCACCGGAGGGTCCGAGGTCGGGCTCCCGGCCCCGGCTCCCGGGGCGAACCTGCCACGAATCGCCGTGGTCGACACGGACTCGGGCTTCCTGCAGGTGCTCGGCAAGCGCCTCGAGCGGTTGGGCTGGGAGCACCGCGTGCTCGCGACGCCGGTGCCGGTCGAGACGATCGTGGCGATGCGCCTGAGCGCCGTCGTGGTGGACCTGGGCGCGCTCGGCGCCCACGGCTGGGAGTACCTCGAGAAGCTCTCCACGGGCCTGCCGGGCCTCGGCATCGTGGTCTGCACGGGCCAGTCCACCGTCGCCCAGCGCGTGCGCGGGCTCCGCTCGGGCGCCGACGACTGGCTCACGAAGCCCTGCCATCCCGAGGAGCTCATCGCCCGGGTGGAGGCCGTCGTGCGCCGCCGCCGACGCACGGAGGCGCGCGACACGTCCGCGGCCGTCGTCTCGGGCGAGCTCGTGATCCGCGCGGACCAGTTCCAGGCGTTCGTGGGGGAGGCCTCCGTCGACCTCACCCGCCGCGAGTTCGAGCTCATCTCGCTCCTGGCGAGCGCCGAGGGCCGGGTCCTCGAGCGCGAGGAGGTCTACCAGCGCGTCTGGGGCTACGCGATGGCCCGCGGTGACCGCTCCGTGGACGTCTTCGTGCGCAAGTTGCGCCAGAAGCTCGACAGGGCCTCGCCCGAGTGGCGGTACATCCACACGCACTTCGGCGTCGGCTACCGCTTCACGCCGGAGCTCGTGGACCCGGACGCGGGGCGGCGCGCGGCCGTCGACGGCGCCGTGGCTGCGGCGGATGCGGACACGCTCGTGCCCGTCGCCTGAGCGGCCGGTCCGCGCTAGATTCGACGGCGGATGAGCACCGACGCCCGCAACGCCCTGATCGTCGTCGCGCTCGCCGCGGCGGTGTACGCGATCCCGGGCGGCGGCGACAGCGCCGACTTCGTCGCGGCGCTGCTCGGGATCCTCATCACCGCGAGCTTCGCGTTCATCGGGTACCGCCTGTACCGTGAGAACCGCGTCGCGTTCTTCTCGCTCGGCGACCGCTACCGCGGGATGCTCTACGGCGCGATCGGCGCCATCGTCTTCGCGATGGCCGCCCGGGTGCGCCTCTTCGAGTCGGGGCCTGGCGCACTGCTGTGGGTCGTGCTCGTGGCGGGCGCGATCTACGCGCTGGTGCTCGTGTTCCGGCACCACCGCAGCTACGACTACTGAGCGCGCGCGGCGCCGCCGCGGCGCCGCGGTCGCCTCGCCCAAGCACCGCAGGCGGTGGGAGCCGGATGATCCGCCCCTGGTGGGGCCCATCCGGATCCCGGAGCGCACCCGCGAGCGGCTGACGGGGGCGCGCTCCCGCCGAGCGTCTTCCGCGCGTCGTCCTGCGCACTTCCGACGCATCCCCGTCTGGATTCGGCACAGGGACCGCCTCGAGGCTTCCATGCATGCCCCGCCCCACGGAACGCGGCCAGGCCAGCGTCGAGCTCGTCTCGCTGCTGCCGGTCCTCGTCGTCCTCGCCGCGCTTGCCTGGCAGGCGGCCCTCGCCGGGCAGGCCACGTGGCTCGCCGGCACCGCCGCACGGGCGGCGGCGCGGGCGCAGGCGCTGGGTCAGGACGCCGCGG
>JAOPZO010000396.1 GCA_025964065.1 Solirubrobacterales bacterium
CGTCACCCGAACGCGCGGGACAGCAGGACCGTGGCCGGCACGACGGAGAGCAGCCCGAGCGCGACCGCCAGGCCGACGGCCATCGTCCGGGTCGAGCGCGCGGCGCGCGGGCGCGCCGGCTCCCCGGCGGCTTCCCCGGAGGCGCCGGCCGCGGCGTGCTCCGCCTCGACCTCGCTCAGCACCTCGCGGGCGACCTCCTCCCCCGACTGCGGGACGAAGACGTCGCGGGGGCCCGAGAACAGCATGTCGGGCACGTCGAAGCCCGCGGAGCGCTTGTACATCGACGGCACGCCGTGCTCGAGCAGGAGCCCCTGGATGAGCTCCGCCTCGGCCTGATGGCGCCCGACCGCGACGCGCACGAGCGGCCCCTCGGAGTACTGCCTCTTCGTCTTCCGCGCGCGGGCCTGGAGCTCGGTGACCTCGGCCTCCGTCGCCCCCGCGATCGGCGCGATCACGAGCGGCATCCCGCAGGCCGCGCAGAAGCGCTCGTCCGGCGGGGCGGGGGCGGAGCAGCCCGGGCAGACGAGGGGCTCCCCGCTCACGTCACCTCGACCTCGGTGACGGTCCCTCCGTCGATGAGGAAGCTCCGGACCTCGGGCTCCGGCCCCTTCGTCCCGACGATGAGCCACTCCGTCCCGGGCCAGCCCCCGGCGAAGTTGATGTCGGTCTGGGAGGGGTAGGGCGCCGAGCGGGTGTGCGAGTGGTAGATGGCGCCGAGGGTGGCGCCACCGTCCTCGATCTCCGTCAGCAGGTGGTGCAGCGCCATGCCGTCGACCTCGAAGCGCAGGGGGCTGGCCGCGAGGTTCTCGAGCGGGTGCACCGCCTCGGCGACGCCGTCGCGGACGGCGACGACGCCACAGCACACGTTGGGCGCGTCGCGCACCGCGTGCGCGACGACCGAATCCAGCAGGCGCGGGGAGATCTGCATCCCCGCGGACGGTAGCGCGCTACTCGTTGCGACCCGCGACGAGCTCGTCGTGGTCGTCCTTGCGGTTGTCGCCGGCGATCGCGTCCTTGAACTCGCGCATGCCCTTGCCGACCGACTTGCCCACCTCGGGCAGCTTCTTCGGGCCGAGCACGATGAGTGCGATGGCGAGGACGATCATGAGTTCCATGGGACCGATGTTGGGCATCCGGTGCTCCTAGTTTCGAGGGGTCCTGCGAAGATCCTGGTGGGTCCTTCGGACGGTACGCGTCCGCGGATCACCATGGTGTCACCAGACGGTGGCTACCACCAGACCGTCGAGTCGAGGTTCGCGACCTCGTCGACGGGCAGCGTGTAGACGCCGGAGCTCAGGTACTTCCAGCCGTCGTCGCAGACGATGAAGACGACGTTGCCCTCGTCCATCTCGTTCGCGATGCGGACCGCGACCCGGGCGATGGCGCCCGAGGAGACGCCTGCGAAGAGGCCCTCCTCGTCGAGCAGCTTGCGGGTCCAGACGATCGCGTCGCGGTTCGTGACGAAGATCTTCCGGTCGAGCAGCGAGAGGTCGATGATCGGCGGGATGAATCCGTCCTCGAGCGAGCGGAGGCCCTGGACGGGCTCGCCCTGCATCGGCTCGGCCGCGACGATCGTCACGCGGTCCCCGAGCTCCTCCTTGAAGCGGCGGGCGTTGCCCATGAGCGTGCCGCCCGTGCCGAGGCCCGCGACGAACGCGTCGACCTGACCGTCGAGCTCGTGGAGGATCTCGAGCGCCGTCCCGTTGTAGTGCGCGAGCGGGTTCGCCGGGTTCCCGTACTGGTACGGCATGTAGTACGAGGAGTCCTTCGCGGCCATGTCGAGCGCCATCGCGACGGCGCCGTTCGAGCCCTGGTCGCCCGGGGAGTAGACGATCTCCGCGCCGTACATCTTCAGGAGCTGCGTGCGCTCCGGCGTCACGTTGTCCGGCATGACGACCTTGAGCTTGTAGCCCTTGCGCGAGCAGATCATCGCGAGCGAGATCCCCGTGTTGCCGGAGGTCGGCTCGAGGATGGTCTGGCCGGGCTTGATGAGGCCCTTCTCCTCCGCGTCCTCGATGAGGGAGCGCGCGACGCGGTCCTTGATCGAGCCCGTCGGGTTCGCCGACTCGAGCTTGGCCCAGATGCGCACGCCGGGCTTGGGCGAGAGGCGCTTGAGCTCGACGAGCGGCGTGTTGCCGATCGCCTGCACCAGGTCGGTGTAGCGGCCGCCGCAGGGGCGGGTCTCCAGGGGCGGGACAGCCATACACGAAGGGTAGCCGAGCCACGCGCGCGCCAGGCGGGGCTGCCGCGGCTCAGAGCGGGAGCGCGACCTCGACGCAGGTCCCCGGGACGGGCCAGTGCCCGTTCGGGCGCACCTCGAGCGTGCCGGCCACGCCGGCCGCCCGCTCGGCGCACGAGGCGAGCCCGAGGTGGCCCATCGCGATCGCGACCTCACGCGTGCCCGCGAAGACCCCGCGGCCGTCGTCGGCGACGACGAGCAGGAGGCGGTGCCCCTCCCGGCGCAGCTGCACCACGAGGCGCGCCGCGTCGGCGTGGCGGACCACGTTGCGGACGAGCTCCCGCGCGAGGACGACCACGAGCTCGTCGTGCGGTCCGGGGGTCGCGTCGTCGCCGATGGTGCAGGCGACCTCGCGGATGCCGCCCTGCCCCTGGGCGTCGCGGACCAGTCCGTGCAGCGCCGCGGCGAGCCCGCCGTGGTCGAGCGCGGGCGGGTGGATGCCGCGGAGGACCTCCCGCATCTCCGCGATCGCGGCGGCCAGGCCGTCACGACCGCGGGAGAGCGCGGCGGCGTCGCCCGCCTCGGCCTCCTCGAGGTCCTGCGCGACCGCCAGGAGCGTCTGCAGGGTCGTGTCGTGGAGCGCGCGCGCCAGGCGCCGCCGCTCGCGGTCCTCGGCCTGCAGGGCGTCGGCGAGCAGCCGGCGCGACTGCTCCGCCGCCACGACGAGCTCCTCGCGGAGCTCGTCCGGCACATCCCCCGTGAGGAGCGGCCGCGGTTCGGCTGCGGGGGCTACGCCCCGCCCGCCATAGCGGGCAGGATCACGAGCACGTCGGCGCCGCCGACGGTCGTGTCGAGCCCGTCGAGGACGCGGACGTCCTCGTCGTTGAGGTACACGTTGACGTACCGGTTGAGGTCGCCCTCGGGCCCGAAGATCTGGGCGGAGGTGTCGGGGTGCTCGGAGGTCAGCGCGCGGAGGACGTCACCGACGTTCCCTCCCTCGGCGTTGACTTCGCGCTCGCCGCCCACGGAGGGGCGCAGGACGGGCGGGATGCGGACGATGGCCATGTGTCTCAGTATCTCCAGGGGTTCGGCGGGAACTAGCCCGCAGCGGCGCAGAACGCCTCGTAGTCGGGGAAGACGCCCATCTCGTCCGAGGAGATGTCCTCGGGCGGACGGGAGCAGATCGGGCACTCCGGGTCGCGACGGACCTTGAGCTCGGTGGTGGT
>JAOPZO010000398.1 GCA_025964065.1 Solirubrobacterales bacterium
GGGGCGCCGGGGGCGCGGCGGGCGGCGCGGCGGCCCGCCGGGCGCCCGTGCCCATGAGGCTCTCGAGCAGCTCGAGCTGCTCCCGGATGACGAGCCCGATCCGGCGCACGCCCTCGCGGATGTCGTCCTCGCCGACTCCGGAGAAGTTGAGCCGCATCGAGGTGCCGCCGCGGCCGTCCAGGTACGCCGCGCGCCCCGGCACGAACGCGACGTTGCGCGAGAGCGCCTTCGCGAGCATGTCGGTCGTGTCGAGCCCCTCGGGGAGCGTGACCCAGAGGAACAGGCCGCCTTCGGGCCGCGTCCACGTCGCCTCGGGGGGGAGGTGCTCCTCGAGCGCCTCGAGCATCACGTCACGGCGGGCGCGGTACACGTCGCACTGCGCGGCGAGGTAGCCCCTCCAGTCGCCGTCGCGGAAGAACGTCGCGACGAAGAGCTGGGTCATCGAGCTCGAGTTGAGGTCGGCCGCGGCCTTCCCGACGTTCATCTTCGCCAGCACGGGGCGCGGGGCTACGGCCCAGCCCAGGCGGAGACCGGGGGAGAGGATCTTCGAGAACGTGCCGAGGGAGATGATGAAGTCGCCCCCGTCGAGCGAGCGGAGCGTCGGGAGCGGCGTGCCCTCGAAGCGCAGCAGGCCGTACGGGTTGTCCTCCAGCACGAGGAGCTGGCGCTCACGCGCGACCTCGACCAGGCGCTTGCGCCGCGGCAGCGACATCGTCACGCCCGCCGGGTTCTGGAAGTTCGGGATCGTGTAGATGAACTTGGGCGGGCGGCCCTCCGCGTCGAGGCGGTCGAGCGTCTCCTCGAGCAGGTCGATCCGCATGCCGTCGCCGTCCATGGCGATCTGCACGACGTCGGCCTCGTAGGCCGCGAAGGCCGGCACGGCGCCCGGGTAGGTCGGCGCCTCCGCGACCACGACGTCGCCCGGATCCACGAGCGTCTTGCAGACGAGGTCGATGACCTGCTGGCCGCCCGTGGTGACGAGGATGTCCTGGGGGTCGGCGTCGTCCCCCTCGGCCCGCAGCACCTCGAGAATCGCGACCTTGACCTCGTCGAGGCCCTCCGTCGGGGCGTACTGCAGCGCGCGGGCGCTCGACTCCGCCGCCATGACCGACAGGAACTTCGCGAGGTCCTCGGCCGGGAAGAGCGCCGTGTCCGGGAGCCCTCCGGCGAGCGAGATGACCTCGGGCCGCTGGGTGAGCGCCATGAGGTCGCGCATCGCGGAGGACTTCATGCCGCGCGTGCGCTGGGCGAAGAGGCCCGCGTACCGCTCGAGGTCCGCCGAGGAGCCCCGCGGACGCGGCCGGTCGAGGGACCGGGGCCGGTCGCCGGGGTCGTCTACAGTCATGACCCGCTCCACGGTACCCCACCTCCCGGAGCGTCCCTCTCCTCATGAGCTACCTCCTGGACCTCCTCCAAGGCGCCGGCCTGGCCGCGGCGAACGGCATCCGCCCGTTCCTCCCGGCCGTTCTCGCCGGCCTGCTGGCCTCCGCCAACGTCGGCCTCGACTACGACGGCACGAGCTTCGAGTTCCTCGAGAACCCGATCTTCCTCGGGCTCTTGACCGCGCTCGCGATCGGCGCCGTCGCCGCCCGCAAGGGCCTCGAGACCGAACGCGGCTCGCTCGCCCTGGGCGCCGCCGGCATCGCGCTCGGCGTCCTCTCCGCGGCGGGCTCGCTCGACGACCGCTCGAGCACCTGGTGGCCCGGCATCCCCGTCGGCCTCCTCTGCGCGGCCCTCGCCTTCGTCGTCGCCCGGTCCCTGCTCACGCGGGTCCGGGCGCGTCTCGACGACGACGCCGCCGGAGCGCTCCCGGCCTACGCCGAGGTCGCGGCGCTCGTCACCGCGGGCCTGAGCATCCTGTTCCCGCCCCTGGCGCTCGTCGCCCTCGGCCTGCTCGTGCGCCTGCAGCTCGGCGGCAGGCGCCGCGAGGGCGAGAAGTACGCGGGCCTCAGGATCCTGAGGTAGCCCGATCCCGCGCAAGCTCGTCCTCGCCGTCATCGACGGCATGCAGCCCGCCGCGCTCGACCGCGCGATCGAGACGGGGCGCGCGCCGATCCTCAAGGCGATCCGCGAGCGCGGGGGCGGCGCGGACTGCGCGGCGATGTTCCCGAGCGTCACCCCGGTCTGCGCGACCGCGATCGCCACCGGGGTCCGCCAGGACGAGCACCACATCCCCGCGATGTGCTGGTACGACCGCAAGGAGGGCCGCTACGTCGACTACGGCTCGAGCTTCGCGTCCTCCCGCCGGATCGGCTTCGCGCGGCAGCTCAAGGACCTGATCTACAACATGAACGGCGAGCACCTGCCCGCCGACACGCTCACGATCTTCGAGCAGCTCGACGACGCCGGCGTCCGGACCGCCGGGACGACGTTCCTCATCTACCGGGGCCGCCACGAGCACAAGCCCGCCCGCGACTCGCCGCTCTCCCGCCTGGCGAGCACGGTCATCCGCCGCCCGGTCATGGGGCCGCAGGAGCTCTTCTACGCCGACGTCTTCTCGAGTCGCGAGACCGGGTGCTCCTCGACGCTCGGGCTCCCGGGCGCGCGGGACCAGCACACGGGCTGCGTCGGCTCCTACCTCGTCGAGCGCGACCTCTGCGACTTCCTGCTCTTCTCGCTGCCGGACAACGACACCCACTCGCACAAGAACGGCCCGGACGCCCAGGTCGCCTCGATCGCGGAGGCCGACCGCCAGCTCGAGCGCCTCGCCCACGCCGCGGGCGGCGTCGAGCGGTTCCTCGAGGACTGGGCGGTGATCGCCGTCGCCGACCACTCCCACGCGGACATCGAGCGCACCATCGCGCTCGAGGACGCGATCGCCGCGCGCTTCACCCTGCTCACGCCCAACGGCCGGCGCGCGACGGAGGCCGAGGTCGCGTTCTGCCCCTCCCAGCGCTCCGCGCAGCTCTATGCGCTCGGGGAGGAGGGTGCCGCGGGCTCCGTCGTCGTGCCGCGGCTCGTCGAGACCGCGCTCGGGGTCGAGGGGGTCGACCTCGCCTGCTTCCGAGCGCCCGACGGCGACGGCGTCATCGCGCGCCGCGGCGGCGGCGAGCTGCGCTTCGCGCCCGGCACGAGCCTCGAGGACCCGCGCGGCGGCCTCTGGCGCGTGCAAGGCGACCTCGACGTGCTCGGGGCCACCGTCGAGGGGGAGCGCTTCGACAGCCCGGACTACCCCGACGCGCTCGCCCGCGTCTGGGCCGCGCTGACCTGCCCGACCTCCGGTGAGGTCGTGCTGAGCGCCGCGCCGGGCTGGGAGTTCCCGGACTGGGGCGGCGTGGACCACGTCGGCGGCGGCTCCCACGGCTCCCTCCACGCCGTCGACTCGCTCGGGGCCCTCGTCTTCAGCGGCGTCGAGGTCCCGGCGGAGCGCCTGGAGCGCGGCAACTGGTCCATCCGGGACGTCGCCCCGATGGCCGTCGCGCACTTCGTCGGGCCCGGCGGCGACCTTCTACCCTGACGCGCCATGACGGAGGACGCCGCTGTCGCGAAGGCGCCCCGCGCGCCCGCGACCCCTGTGCACCGGCGCGTCCGCGCCGGGCTCCGGGTGGGCGGCAACTGGGCGCAGCTCGTGCGCTTCGGGCTCGTCGGGGGCTCCGGCTTCGTCGTGAACCTCGCCGTCTTCTGGGTGCTCGTGCACCCGGCGGGCGTGGACTACCGGCTCGCGAACGTCGCGGCGTACCTCGTCGCGGTCTCGAGCAACTTCACCTGGAACCGGCTCTGGACCTTCCGCTCGGACGCGGCGGGTGGCCACGCGGGCTTCCAGGCCGCGCGCTTCTTCGCCGTCTCGCTGGTCGCCCAGCTCGTGTCGCTCGCGGTCCTCGAGGCGCTCGTGGTCGGCGCGGACGTCGAGAAGCTCCCGGCGCAGGCCATCGCCGTCGCCGCCGCGACCCCCCTGAACTTCCTCGGGAACAAGCTCTGGAGCTTCTCCCGGTGAGGGGCGCGGCGGCGCTCGTGGCCGCCGTGGGGCTGCTTCTCGTCCCCGCGCCGGGC
>JAOPZO010000411.1 GCA_025964065.1 Solirubrobacterales bacterium
GCTCGCGCCGTGGCGCCGGCGCGGGCGGTGGGCGTGGAGGCCGCGCCGGGCGCGCTCGTGCTCGGCGATCCCGACCAGCTGCGCCAGGTGCTCGCGAACCTCGTGCGCAACGCGCTGGTGCACACGCCCGCGGACGCGGCGATCGCCGTGCGCGTGGAGCGGGCCGGGGACCGGGTCCGCCTCGAGGTGCGCGACGGAGGCCCGGGCCTCCCGCCCGGCGACCCCACGCGCCTGTTCGACCGCTTCTGGCGCTCGGAGGGCGCGGGTCGCCAGAAGGGCCGTGCCGGCGCGGGCCTCGGCCTGGCGATCGTCGCCGGGATCGCCGCCGCGCACGGCGGCAGCGTGCGGGCGCAGGACGTCCCGGAGGGCGGCGCGTCGTTCGTCGTCGAGCTCCCGGCCGCCGCGGTCCCGGCTCCGGCCTGAGGCTCTCAGCGTCCTCCCAGGCTCCTCCGGGGACCGTCCCAGGCCGTTCGCCGAAGCTGGGTCCATCACCGACAACGACCCGGAAGGTCCCATGCCCAAGCTGTCCCGCACCAACCTCACCACCGTCGCCGCCGTCGTCGCGGCAGGCCTCGGCGGCACCGCGATCGCGAACGCCGCCTCCTCCGGCGCCACGGGCGCCACGGGCGCCACGAAGGAGCGCCCGGCCCGCGGCGCAGGCGAGACCGCCCTCACGGGCGCGACCGCCGCGAGCGTCAGGGCCGCGGCGCTCGAGGAGGTGCCCGGCGGCACCGTGCTGCGCGTCGAGACCGACGACGGCGGCGTCTACGAGGCGCATGTCCGCAGGGCGGACGGGACCGAGGTCGAGGTGAAGGTCGACAAGGCGTTCGCCGTCACCGCGGTCGAGGAGCGCCGGGCCGGTGGCCGTGGCGGTCGCGGCGGCCCGGGTGGCCCCGGCGGTCGCGAGAACCTGACCGCCGTTGCGAAGGCGCTCGGCGTCTCCGAGGCGAAGCTGAAGAGCGCTGTCGACGCGGCCCGCCCGGCGGCGGGCACGAAGCCGGCCCGTGGCGATCGCGCCGCGGCCCTCGCGAAGGCCCTCGGCGTGACCACCGCGAAGGTCCAGGCGATCCTCGAGGGGAACCGTCCCGAGCGCGGCGAGCGCGGCGCTCCGGGCGCCCGGCCGGACGACACGGCGCTCGTGAGCGCGCTGGCGAAGGGCCTCGGGCTCTCCGAGGCGAAGGTCGAGCGCGCGCTGGCGGCGGCCGGAACCGCGCACCGCGCCGAGCACGAGGCGCAGCACACGGCCATGTACTCGGCCGTCGCCAAGGCGCTCGGCAAGGAGACGGCCGACGTGAAGGCCGCCTTCGAGGCCGCGCGCCCCGCGAAGCCGACCCCGTAGCGCCCGGGCGGCGGGGGGCGGTCGAGACGGTGACCCATCCGTGGGTCGCCGGGACGGCCACCCGCCGCCGCCGTCGCCGGTGTGGTTGGCTTGCGGCATGGACGAGGAGCGCAGGAGCGTGCGGGTCGCGATCATCGGCGCCGGGTTCGCCGGCCTCGGCATGGCGATCCGGCTCAAGCAGGAGGGCGAACACGACTTCGTCGTCCTCGAGCGGGCCGACAGCGTCGGTGGCACGTGGCGCGACAACTCCTATCCCGGTTGCGCGGTGGACGTGCAGTCGCACCTCTACTCCTTCTCGTTCGCGCCGAACCCGGACTGGAGCCACCTCTTCTCCCCGCAGCAGGAGATCTGGGACTACCAGCAGCGGCTCGTCCGCGAGCACGGCCTGGAGTCGCACCTGCGCCTGGGCCACGAGGTGCTCGGCGGCGAATGGGACGCCGATGCCGCCCGCTGGCGCCTGCAGACCTCGGCCGGCCCGGTCGAGGCGGCGTTCCTCGTCTCGGGGATGGGGCCGCTGAGCAACCCGATCCCGCCGGACATCCCCGGGCTCGAGAGCTTCGCCGGGACCTGCTTCCACTCCGCGCGCTGGGAGCACGAGCACCCCATCGCGGGCCGCCGGGTCGCGGTCATCGGCACGGGCTCCTCCGCCGCCCAGTTCGTCCCGGCGATCGCGCCCGAAGTCGAGCGGCTCGTGCTCTTCCAGCGGACCCCGGGCTGGATCATCCCGCGCTTCAACCGCCGCATCACGCGGCTCGAGCGGCTCCTCTACCGCCGCTTCCCGGCCGTCCAGCGCGCCGTCCGCAAGAAGCAGATGGTGCAGCGCGAGGGCATGGGCCTCGTGCTGAAGAGCCCGGTGCGCGCGAAGCTCATCGAGGCGGTCTGCCGGGCCCGGCTCAAGCAGCAGGTCCCGGATCCCGTCCTCCGCGAGAAGCTCACGCCGACCTATCGCGCGGGCTGCAAGCGCATCATCGTCGCCGACGACTGGTACCCCGCCCTCGGCCGCCCCAACGTCGACGTCGTCACGGACGCGATCACCGAGGTGGTCCCCGAGGGCGTCAGGACCGCGGACGGCACCGTCCACGCGGTCGACACGCTCATCCTCGGCACGGGCTTCGAGATCATGCCGGTGGCCGATCCGCTCCGCGGGCGCGACGGCGTGCCGCTGGCCGAGCGCTGGGCGGGTGGGCGCGAGGCGTACCTCGGCACGGCGGTCGCGGGCTACCCGAACTACTTCATGCTCGTCGGGCCGAACACCGGGACGGGCCACACCTCCGTGCTCCTCTACGCGGAGGCGCAGATCGAGTACGTCCTGCAGTGCCTCGCGCACGTCGCGCGGACGGGCGCCCGCTCCATCGAGGTGCGGGAGGAGCGTCAGCGCGCGTACTCCGCGGGGCTCCGCGAGCAGCTCGACGGCACGGTGTGGCTCGAGGGCGGCTGTCGCTCCTGGTACCTCGACGCGGGCGGCGGGTCGTCCGTCCTCTGGCCCGGCACGACCTTCGCGTTCACGAAGCTGCTCGCGCAGCTCGACCCGGCCGACTACGTCCTCGACGAGGCCCCGGCGCGGGAGCCCGTCGCGGCCTAGCGCTGGTCCGGGGACGCGAGCCCGGCCGACGCCGCGGCGGGCGCGGCCGTCGCCGCGCCTGACGCACGTGAGCGCCGAGGCGGTGCCGGCGGTGATGGCGGAGCGCATCGCCGCGGCCGGCGCCCGGCTCGTGCCGGAGGACGAGGGGCGACTGGCCGGCTACGCCCACGGCT
>JAOPZO010000417.1 GCA_025964065.1 Solirubrobacterales bacterium
CCCGTCCCGCGACCCCCGCCACCCCGCAGCAGGAGTTCGGTCCGGCGCCCACCGAGTTCCCCGGCGGATGAACCCGCCGACCCGCCGACCCGCCGACCCGCCGACCCGCCGACCCGCCGACCCGCCGCGCCCCGAGCGCCCCGAGCGCCCCGAGCGCCCCGCTTCCCTAGGGCTGCAGGCCCGCCTTCTTGCGGATGTCCGAGAGCTGGTCGTCGATCCAGTCGCCGGGGTCGCGGGCGGTGACGATCGCCTTCAAGCCGTCCAGGCGCTCCTGGCGGCGGGCGGGCGCCATCGTCAGGGCGCCGTGGATCGCGTCCGCGAGCTCCTGGATGTCGAACGGGTTCACGGAGAGCGCGAACTCGCCGAGCTCCTCGTGGGCTCCCGTGTTCTCGCTCAGGATGGAGACGCCGGCCTTCTCGTTCAGCAGCGGCCCCTCCTTCGCCACGAGGTTCATACCGTCGAACATCGCGTTCACGAGGAGCACGTCGTAGTTCTTGTAGGCCGCCACGGCCTCCTCGAGGTCGTCGCGCAGCTTGAGCTGAATCGGCATCCAGTCCGGGGTGCCGTGCCGGTGGTTCACGACCGCGACGAGCGCCTCGATCCGCTCGAGGTACTCCGCGTACTCGGGCACGTCGGTCCGCGACGGCATGAGCTGCGCGATGAACGTGACCTTCTCGTTGAACTCGGGGTGCTGGTCCAGGAAGAGGTCGAAGGCGGAGAACCCGCGGAGGACGTTCTTCGACAGGTCGGCGCGGTCCACGCGCAGGATGAGGTGCTCGCGGCGCCGGGCGAGCAGCGCGTCCTCGAAGTCCTTCACGCGCTCCCGGCCGCCGAGCGCGCTCGTGGCCCGGGCGTCGATCGGGAGCGGGTAGTGGCGGACCCACACCTCGCGGTCGCCGACCCGCACGATCCCGGCCTGGTGGTCGACCTCGAACTCGTCGAAGAGGTCGTCGCAGCACTGCAGGAAGTTCCGGCGGTAGAGCGAGGTGTGGAAGCCGACGATGTCGTTCGCGAGGACCCCGCGGTAGATCTCCTCGCGGATGGGCCGCGGGAGCACGCGCCAGGCGTCCGACTGGGTCCACGGGATGTGGATGAAGTGGTGCAGGAACGCGTCGGGGCGCGCTTTCCGGACGAGCGCGGGCAGCGTGTAGAGGTGGTAGTCGTGGACCATCACGACCGGCTCCTCGACGCCCTCGATCTCCTCGATCACGGCGGCCGCGAGATCCTCGTTGACGACGTTGTAGCCGAACTCGAAGGCCTCGACCTCGTTGCGCCGGATGTCCGGGGCGTTCGACAGGTCCCACAGGTAGTGCTGGATGAACCACAGGATCGGGTTCGCGAAGATGTTGTAGAAGCGGTCGTAGGCGTCCGGGTCCGAGGCCACGAGCTTGACCTGGTACTCGCCGCCGGCGGGCGACTGGACCTCGATGGGCCGCCCGCCCGCCTCCTGGGCCCGCGCGATGTCCGCGTCGGTCATCGCGGAGGCGATCCAGGTCGCCTCGCGGTGGGAGGCGAGGCCGGTCAGCGCGGTCACGAGCCCGCCCGTGCCACGGGACACGGTGCCGTCGTCCTGGAAGGTCACGGGCCCCCGGTTGGAGACCAGGACCAAGGGGCTGCCGCCGTTGCTCATCGGGCCTTGACCCTACCTGGCGGACGCCTCCCGCAAACGGCCCGGCCGGGGATGAGTCACGGGCGTCGCGGGGCGTCGAGCGGCCGGTCGCCGAGCTCCACCTCGACGACCTGCCGCCGCCCGTCACGGACGAGCGTGAGCCGCGAGGTCTCGCCGGGCTCCTTGTCCGCGAGCGCGTCGGCGAGGTCGTCGTCGTCCCGGATCGCGGTCGCGTCGACTTGCACGATCACATCTCCGCCGACCTGGTAGCGCTGGTCCTGGAAGACCTTCCGGGCGCCGCCCGCACGGATGCCGGCCTTCGCCGCCGGGCCGCCGGCGCTCACGGTCTGCACCCAGGCGCCGAAGCGGGTGCCGAGGTCGAACTCGTCCACGAGCTGCGGGAACAACGGCTGGGAGGAGATCCCGAGGTAGGAGTAGCGGACCCTCCCAGTCTCCCGGAGCTGCTTGAGCGAGCGTTTCACGGTGTCGATGCCGACCGCGAAGCCGACCCCCGTCCCGTCGCCGCTCTCCGTGCGGATCTGCGAGTTGATGCCGAGCACGGTCCCGTCCGCGGCGAGCAGCGGCCCGCCCGAGTTGCCCTGGTTGATCGCCGCGTCGGTCTGGATCGCGCCGCTCGTCGCGAAGCCCGTCAGCGACTGGATGGAGCGCCCCGTCGCGGAGATGACGCCGATGGAGAGCGACTGCTCCTCGCCGAACGGGGAGCCGATCGCCGCGACGGGGGCGCCCACCACGAGGTCCCTCGTCGAGCCGAGCGGCAGCGCGCGCAGCTTCAACCCCTGCGGGTCGACCTTCAGGAGCGCGACGTCCGTGTAGGGATCGAAGCCCCGCACCCGCGCGGGCACCTGGTTGCCGTCGGGGAACTTGACGTACACGCGCTTGGCCGGCCGGATCGCACTGCCCTCGCCCGAGGTCACGACGTGCGCGTTCGTCACGACCTCGCCCTCCGCGGTGACGACGAAGCCCGAGCCGAGCCCGGAGCCTTCGCCGCCCTTCCCGTCCTCCGCGGGCAGCCCGGCCGAGAGGACCGTGACGATCCCCGGGCTGTCGCGCTCGTAGATGCGCGCGGGGTCGAAGCCGCCGCCGTCGACGCCGACGGGCCGGCCGTCGGCGTCGACGCGCTTGAGCACCTCGACGCGGGTCGTGCGTTCCACCGTGCTCGTCCGCGTGGGGGTCGTGACCGACGCGGCGGGCTCGGGCTCATCGTCCTTCCCGCAGCCCGACGCCACGAGCGCGAGCGCGGACAGGAGGGCCGGGGCGGTGGCGCGGGTCATGCGGGGAGCTCCAGGGTGAAGGTGGTGCGGCCGGGCTGGCTCTCCACCACGAGGTCGCCGTGCATGCGCTCCGCGAGCTCGTGCGCGATCGCGAGGCCGAGGCCCGATCCCTGCGCGTCGTCGGAGGTGATGAACGGCTCGAAGATGTGGGGCAGCATCGTCCGGTGGATGCCCGGGCCGAAGTCCCCGACGCCGAAGCGGACGCGGTCGTCCCGGCGGGAGGCGCTCACGACCATGTCGGTGCCGCTCGGCGTGTGGGTGATGGCGTTGTCGATGAGGATGCGCATCACCTGGGCGACGCGCTCAGGGTCGCACATCGCCGCCACGGGCTCGCCGGGGACGCGGAGCTCCAGGCGGGAGTCGTGCGCGGCGAGCGCGGGGTGGAACTCCTGCGCGACGCGCCGCGCGAGAACCGTGATGTCCGTGGGCTCCGGGCGCAGCTCGAGCGAGCCCGCCTCGAGCTTGGAGAGGTCGAGGAGGTCGACGGCCAGCCGGCTCAGCCGCGCCACCTGCTCCCGGATGAGCTGCAGGAACTCCGCGCGGGTGTCCGGGTCGAGGTCCTCGTCGGCCAGCAGCTCGAGGAACCCCCCGAGGGAGAAGATCGGCGTGCGCAGCTCGTGCGATGCCGTG
>JAOPZO010000424.1 GCA_025964065.1 Solirubrobacterales bacterium
CGGGCGCCGCGTCCCGCGTCGGACGCCGGGTCCTCGACGCGCTTCCCGGGTTCGCCGGCGTGCCCGCGAAGCGTTGCAGCGCCGAGGTGACGATCTGCTTGTCGATGATCGTCTGGAGGCGGAAGACCTTCCCCAGGCCATCGGAGCGCCCCGTCGCCAGGGACCAGGAGTTCATGAGGCCGAGGAACTTGCGCCAGACGCCTCCGTCCAGCGTGGTCGCCAGCGGGTCGAGGCGGCGCGAGAACGTCTCGAGCTCCTTCAGGGTCGGGGAGAGGCGCCGCACGGTGGGACGAGCGCGAAGGCCGAGTCGCGTGATGCTCGGCGCGGTCCGCTCGAGCTGCGCGAGCGTCGGGGTGGCGTCCTTCGCGAAGGCCGGCAGGCGCTCGAGCGTCGCGCGGAGCGGCGGTGCCGCCTGGCGGACGAGGCGCGCGGTCGGGAGCAGCGCTTCGCTCGTCGACTCGAGCTCGCCGAGGGTGCGGTTGAGCTGCGAGAGGGTCCCGGGCGCCGTCTGCAGCGTAGCCGCGAGCTCCTTCCGCTTGCTCGCGGTGATGGCGAGCGTCCCCTTGGCGGAGTCGACGAGGTCCTGGAGGTCGCCGTCCTTCGACACGAAGGAGGCCAGCACCCGGTCGGACTGCTCGATGAGCGCCTTGAGACGGCGGTCGTCCGCCGAGAAGTCGGCGATGAGGTCCTGGGACTGGTCGAGGGCCGGCGGCAGCGCGTCCAGGGTCGCGTTGAAGTCCGCGGACCGACCCGCCATCGAGATGCCCGCCTCGTTGATGAGGATGCGCATGCGCGCACGCACGTCGGGCTGGAGGACGTTCAGGACGTCGTCGAGCTCCACGGGCCGGGAGGTCTTCTCGAGCCCGAGCTCCGTGCCCGACTCCAGGGGCTGCTTCAGATCCCCGGCGTCGAGGTCGATGTACTTCTCGCCCAACAGGTTCACGGGGCGCGAGGCCGCCTTCGCCCCACGACCGATCGGAGACGCCTCGCGCTTCAGGTCCATCGTCACGAGAGCCGTGTCGCGGTCGGTCAGCTCGATCGAGCGCACCCGGCCGCCGGCCACGCCGCCGATCTTCACGTCCGAGTTCTTCGTCAGGCCGCCGGCGTCCTTGAACTCGGCGCGGACGAGGTAGCCGTCGCCGCCAGGCCCGAAGAGGACCTTGTAGATCCCGAGGAGGGCGGCGGCGGACAGCGCCGCGATCACCACGACCGAGATCGCGTTGCGGGTCTTCAGGGAGAGGTTCATCGCCCGTCCTCCGGGTCCTTCGAGGCGTCCAGGGCGGCGGCGCCGGCGCCGCATTCCGGGAGGAGCCAGGGCGTGCCCTGATTCAACCCGGGCGGCCTCGGCATCGCGTAGGAGAGACCGACACCGGGGCCGCCCAGGAAGCTGTCCGTGTTCACCGGAGGCGTCGAGGTGGAGGACGTCGCCCCCTCGTTGATCTTGATTCGCGCGTAGTGGGAGTCCGCGTCCTGGTTCTTGGTGAACGAGGACCAGTTCGACAGGAACCCGCCGAGCTCGGGGGCGTAGGGGCGGATGCAGGAGACCTGCGGTGCCAGCCGCGCCATGACGGGATCGAGCTGCTTCGAGAAGGTCTGCCCCTGCCGGAAGAACGCCCGGAGAGACGGCGCCGCCGAACGGGTGGCCCGGACCGCGGACACCGCGAGCGGGGCAGTGCGGGCGAGCTGGCCGATGGCGGGCCGTGCGTCGGCCGCGAAGGGCCGCAGGGCGACCGCGGCCGGCTTGAGGTCGGTCGCCAGGCGGTCGAGGCCGTCGACCGTCGGGTTCAACCGCGTGAGCGTCGTGCGCGCGGACTTCAGGGTCGGCGCGAACTCCTCGAGCGACGCCTGCATCTGACGCGACTTCCGCGCGAAGACGTCCATCGTCCCGGCCATGACGGTCATGAGGTCGCGGATCTCGGCGCCGCGACCGGCGAGGACCCGCGTGGCCCGGTCACCGTTGACGACCAGGCCGCGGAGCGCGACCTCGTCCCGGGAGAGGTCGGACATCAGGTCGGCGGTCGCCTCGAGCGCGGGGGCTGACTTCCTCAGGCCCTCGTTGAGCTCGGCGGCGCGGCCGGAGAACGTGCGTGCACCGCCCTCGAAGAGCTGCTCCATGTCCTTGCGCGTTGCGGGAGGGAACGTGTTGAAGATCTGGTCGAACTCGACCGGAGCCTGCGTGTCCTCGATGCGGATGACGCCGTCCTCCGGCATCGCCGGCGCGGACTTCGGACCCGGGTCGAGGTCGATGCGTCGGGTGCCGTTGCCGAGCGTCGTGCCGTAGCGGATGACCGCGGTGGTCCCCTGGGGCAGTGGCCAGGCGTCGTCGTTGATGCCGAGGCCGACGATGGCGCGACCGTCGTCGTACTTGATCGAGGAGATCTTGCCGACGTCGACCCCGTCGATCTGCACGTCGAGGCCGGGCACGAGCGCCTGCCCGCTGGCGAAGGTGGCGCGCACGTGGTGCGGCTGGCTTCGCGTGCCGGCGAGGTAGAAGCAGATGCCACCGATCAGCAGCACGCACACGATCGCGAACGGGTGGTCCACGATGCCGTGGCCGATCCTCCGAACACCCCTGGTGAGACCCATGGTTGTCGCTCCCCTACCCGCCGATGGGTCCGCGGGGGTTGAGGCCCCAGAAGACCATCGTGCCGAGTGAGCCGATGAGGTGGACGAGGATGAGGTTCAAGATCATCGACTTGGCGGTGGCCGTGCCGACGCCCACGGGACCGCCCTTCGCGGTGTAGCCGTAGTACATGGCGACCATCACGATCGCCGTCCCCATGGCCATGATCTTGATCTCCGAGAACAGGATGTCCTTCGGGTCCTGGAAGGTGAAGTGGATCAGCTCCCAGCCACCCTGGCTGACCTCCTTGATCTGGTGCACGATGATCACGAAGTCCGCGAGCTGGTGCATGCCGAGACCAACCAGGTACAGCAGCGGGAAGGCGAGCCATGCGGCGACGAGGCGGGTCGCCACGACGTAGCGCATGGGGTTCAGGCCCTGCGCCTCCATCGCGTCGAGCTCCTCGTTGATCCGCATGGACCCGATCTCCGCCACGAGCCCGCAACCGATCTTCGCGGCGACGATGTACCCCCACATGTAGGGCCCCATCTCGCGGTTGGCGCAGAAGGCGGTGAAGACCCCGGAGTAGATCGTCGCGCCGTAGCCGCGGAGCACGTAGTTCGCCTCGGTGGCGCACTGCGCTCCCATGACGAACTCCATGAACCAGATGACGGCTGCGGAGCCCACGATGAGGATGCCCGCCTGCCGGAGGATCTCCGACGTGTACCGCCAGACGCCGCGGAGCTCGAGGAGCGTGCGGCCGAAGAAGGTGGCCATCGCCCCGGCCTCCTCCACGCCCGCCCGGACGGGCGCCGCGAGGTTCTTGACGAACTTCCCGCCGGGGGAGGGCTCGCTGCCGCGGGGACGCGGGACCCGGATCGCCGAGGCCTCCATCAGTGGAGGTTCCCGGTCTCGGGGAAGGCGGCGAGCATGATCGTCGTGAAGACGAAGTTGAACGTCCAGATGCCCGCGAAGGAGATGACGACGGCCTGGTTGACCGCCCGTCCCACGCCCTCCGGCCCGCCCTTGACGTTCATCCCCTTGTAGCAGCAGACGATCGCGATGATGAACCCGAAGAGCGTCGTCTTGATCACCGAGCCGAAGAGGTCCGGCAGCGTGAAGTTCGACGTGAACGTCGACAGGTAGCCCGCCAGCGTGTCCTGGAAGACGAGGATCGCGAGGTACCCGCCGAGGACGCCGAAGACGATCGCGATGAGGTTCATCAACGCGGTCACGAGGCCGAGCGCGAGGAAGCGCGGCGCGACGATCTCGCGGACGGGATCGAGGCCGAGGGTCGCGAGGGCGTCGAGCTCCTCGCGCACCTTCCGGGCGCCGAGGTCCGCCGCGATGGCGGTCCCGCCGACCCCGGCGATCACCATGCCGTTGATCCAGGGGGCGAACTCCCGCACCGAGGCCATGACGAAGAACGCGCCGAGACGGTCGATCGTCCCGAAGAGGTAGGTGATGTTCCCGCCCTGGAGGCCGGGTGCGCCGAGCCCGAAGAAGGTCGTGGAGATGATCACGGGGATGAGGCACCGCCGGACGATCAGGAAGGCCTCCTGGATGAACTCGTCCTTCCAGGAGAACGGTGGGGTCACGCAGGCCGTGATCGCCTTCCCGGTGAGGAGGAGCATCTCCGCCGTCTGCTCGAGGATGCCGAGGGGAGCGCGCAGGGCCTTGCGTCCCACGCTGGGCTGCTGCGGTTTGCTCGTTGGGGGCGCCAGCCGCCTCGGTGGCGGGGTGCGAACGGTCGTGGCCATGCTGCTTGCGGTTCCTCTCGCCTGCGGACGACGTCAGTCTCGTGCGCGGTTTGACACCGCGTCTGCAATCCCTTGGGGGGATGTCCTTCCCCCGGAAGGATGACTTCCGGGGAGTAGGACATCCGTTGAGCGCTGGAGCGCCTACTCCATCCCGAGCGGACCCTCGGCGTCGCCGCCGAGGAACTGCCGTACGAACGGGTTGGGCGAGTTGAACATCTCCTGCGCGCCGCCCGCTTCCACGATGCGGCCCTTCCAGAGCACCGCGATGTACTGGCCGATGCGACGGGCCGAGGCGATGTCGTGCGTGATGACGATGTAGGTCCCGCCGTTCTCCGCGTGCATCTGCTTGATCAGCTCGCACAGGAGCGCCGTGCGGACGGGGTCGAGGCCCGAGTCCGGCTCGTCGAACATGACGATCTCCGGGTCGAGCACGAGCGCTCGGGCGAGGCCGGCGCGCTTGCGCATGCCCCCGGAGATCTCGCTCGGCATGCGGTCGTCGGCGTTGGTCAGCCCCACGTCCTCGAGGCGCTTGTCGACGATCTCGCGGATCTGCGCCTCCGAGAGGTCGGTGTGCTGACGCAGCGGAAACGCAACGTTGTCATACAGGTTCATCGAGCCGAACAGCGCACCGTCCTGAAACAGGATCCCGAACTTGCGGCGCATCTCCAACAGCTTGGACATCCGCATCTTCGACACCGAGTCGCCGTGCAC
>JAOPZO010000435.1 GCA_025964065.1 Solirubrobacterales bacterium
GGGGCGCCGCCGGCTTCCTCGCCGCGCAGCTCGCGCGCCCGGTCCCCTCCCCCCTCCGCGGCCCGCTCACGCCGCACCGGCGCGTCACCGACATCCGCGTGCCGCTCGAGGACTTCAAGGCGGTGAAGAACGCCACGGGCGGCACCGTCAACGACGTCGTGCTCGCTTCCGTGGCGGGCGGCCTGCGCTCCTGGATGCACGCCCGCGGGCTGCGGACGGAGGGCGTCTCGTTCACCGCCTGCGTGCCCATCGCGACGTCGTCCGGCGGCCGCCAGCGCGTCGTCCACGCGTTCGCGCCGCTGCCCGTGACCTCCGACGATCCGCGCGAGCGACTCGCCGCCGTGTGCGACGCGCTCGCGGACGTCAAGGCCTCGCAGCGGGCGCAGGGCGCCGACGTCATCGCCGAGGAGGACGGCTTCAACGCGCCGACGCTCCTCGCCCAGGCCTCCCGGATCGACCTCGGGGTGCGCAACTACGACCTCCTCGTGACGAACATCCCGGGGCCCTCCGGTCCGCGGTACGTGCTCGGCGCGGAGCTCTGCGACCTCGTGCCGCTGAGCTTCCTCGCCGGGGAGCGGGCGCTCGCGGTCTCCTGCATGAGCTACGGCGGGCACGTGACGTTCGGGCTGCTCGCCGACTACGACGCGCTCCCGGACCTCGACGTGCTGGCCGACGGCATCCGGCGGGCACTCGCCGAACTCGTGGCGGCGACGCAGGATCCGGTGCAGCCGGGCAGAAGTTCGGGAGGGTCCGCGTAACCCGGCGCGGCCTCGAGCGTTGGTCCGGAGAGATGGCACCGCACAAGTTCACGTACCCGAAGGTCACCCCCGTCCCGGCCGGCCACCCCCGGCCGACCGGCTCCAGCGCCCCCAAGGGCGCCGCCACCAGCGGGCGCTAGGCGCCGCACCGTGGCCCCGGCCCCCCGGCCGGGGACCCTCGAGTGGCTCGCCGACCAGCAGCCCGACGCCCCCGTCCTGATCGGCCCGGACGGGACGCTCACCCGTACCGGCTGGGAGGCCCGCGCCGAGGCGCTGGCCGAACACCTCGCAACCGTGCGGGGTGTCGCCGAGGGCGACCTCCTGAGCGCGGGTGGGCGCATCGGCCCCGACTGGCTCACGGTCTCCTGGGCCGCCGCGAAGCTCGGCGCCGGACTCGCCGGCCTGCCGCCCGGCCCGGTCACCTCGCTCGAGGATGCGCTGCACGTCGGGGCGGACGACCTGCTCGCGGCGCATGCGACCCCACCCGCCGAGCGGCGGCTGTCGGGCAGCAGCGCCCCGCCCGACGCCCTCACCTTCTCGCGGCTCGGCCGTCCCGTCCGCCGGCGCTTCCACCCCGCCGGCGTCGCCGCGATCGGTGCGACCGTGGCCGACCTCGTCGCGCGCATCCGCGCCGTCCCGGGGACGACCCTCGTCGCCTCGGGCCCCGTGTCCGACCCCGTCGCGACCTTCCTCGTCAACCTCGTGCTGGTCGGCGGCGGGCGGATCGTGACCGCTCCGGAGCCGGCGGCGGCGCTCGCCCTGGCCGCTGAGCACGACGCGGACCTCGCCGCGCTCCCGCCGCAGGAGCTCGACGCGCTCGGGCTGTCGGCGCAGGAAGCGCGCGAGGCGCTCGACACGACGCGGGTCTCCGCGGTCGTCACGGGTGCCGCGGGGCAGACCACGGCGGGCCGGACCGCGGCCGACGACCTCTTCGGCGCGGAGTCCGTCATCGACGTCTACGCCACGGCGGACACCGGCGTCGTCGCCGTCCGCGGTGCCGGCGAGGCGCACCACGTGCTCCTCGACGGCGTCACGGTACGGGTGACCCCCGCAGGCCTGCTCGAGGTCCGCTCGCCCCTCGCCGCCGCGCCGGGCTGGGTTGGCACGGGCGACCGCGCAGAGCTCCTCGCGGAGCGCGCCCTCCGCCTGGTCTGAGCCCGCCCGCGCGTGTTCCGCGCGCCTTCCGTGGCCCTTCCGCAACGCCACCGCCTGAAAGGGGTCAGGCCCCTTTCAGGGGGCGGCGGGCTCAGCCGGCGGGGACCGTGCGGGGCGTCTCCGCCGCCCACTGGGCCTCGGCGAGGTCGCCGGCCGGCATCCCCTCCGGCGTCGGCACCTCGGGCGTGTCGCGGAGGTACCACTCGGCGTCGAGCGCGGCCTGGCAGCCGGAGCCCGCCGCCGTGATCGCCTGGCGGTAGGTGTGGTCGACGAGGTCGCCCGCGGCGAAGACACCGGGCAGCCCGGTACGGGTCGAGCGCCCCTCGGTCTTCACGTAGCCCTCGTCATCGACGGGCACCTGGCCGCGCACGACCTCCGACTGCGGCTCGTGCCCGATCGCGATGAACGAGCCGACGTCCGGGAGCTCGAGGTCCGCGCCGCCCTCGACGTGCCGGAGCTTCAGCGTCGGGAGCTGGCCCTCGACCGCGGCGAACTCCTCGACGACGTACGGCGCGAGGATCTCGATGTTCTCCTCCGCCCGGGCGCGGTCGGCCATGATCTTCGACGCGCGGAGCTCCTCGCGACGGTTCACGATGCTGACCCGCGCGCCGAACTTCGCGAGGAAGATGGCCTCCTCCATCGCGGAGTCCCCGCCACCGATCACGGCGATGTGCTTGTCCTTGAAGAACGCCGCGTCGCAGGTCGCGCAGTAGGAGACGCCCCGGCCGCCGAGCTCGTCCTCGCCGGGCACGCCGAGCTTCTTGTGCTCCGCGCCCATCGCCAGGATCACCGTGCGCGCGAGGTGCACGTCGTCGTCGATCCACACCTTGTGGACCCCGCCGGGCTCCGTCGCCAGCTCGACCTTCGAGGCCACGTCGGTGATGAACCGCGTGCCGAAGCGCTCGGCCTGGTCGCGCATGGTCTGCATGAGCTCCGGGCCCATGACGCCGTCCTTGAAGCCCGGGTAGTTCTCGACCTCGGTCGTCTGCTGCAGGAGGCCGCCCCAGAAGAAGCCCTCGATGACGAGCGGCTTGAGGTTCGCGCGCGACGTGTAGAGCGCCGCCGTGTAGCCGGCGGGTCCGCTGCCCACGATGATGACGTTCTCGATGGGGCCGGTCTCGGGGGTCATGAGGCACTCCGGGTGGGGGTCTTGGTGGGCACTTCATTCAGTGTAGTAACGCCATCCTGCCGCCGTTCCACGGCACGCTCTTGGCGCCATCGGGTGACGGTGCGGCGGAGCTGCAGGTACGCCACGGCGCCGGGCAGGGTGGGCAGCCAGAAGGCCAGGACGCGGTAGGAGAGCACCGCCACGACGGCCAGCGAGGCCGAGACGCCGAAGCCGACGAGCGCGCCGATCATCCCGCCGTCGACCCCGCCGATCCCGCCCGGAAGCGGCAGCAGGTTGCCGAGCAGCCCGACGAAGTAGGCCACGACGAGGACCGCCGGGGGCGGCGGCTCCCCGAAGGCGTGGAAGCACGCCCAGAGGATCGCGATGTTGAAGCCCCAGTAGGCCATCGCCCCGAGGAGCGCGGGGTCGCGGCGGCGGAGGTGCCCGAACGCCATGCGGATGCCCTCCGACGCGGCCGCGGGGGCGGTCGAGAGCCGGGCGAGCAGCCGCTGGACGCGCCCGCCTCCCGCCGCCCAGCGCGCGAACCGCCGCTCGAGGTCCTCGGGCACGTAGGTCAGCGCGACTGCGGCCGCGAGCAGCACGAGCCCGATCGCGGCGGGCACCACGGTCAGCGCGAACGGCGCCTCGCCCTCGAGGATCCCGAAGTGCAGCCCGAACCCGCCGAGGATCACGGCGATGACGTACACGAGGTAGGTCAGGACGAGGAACGCGATCGTCCGGTCGGCGACGACCCGCGCGGGCATCCCGGAGCGGCGCAGGGCCCAGGCGGTGAGCGCCAGGCCGCCGGCGCCCCCCGCCGCGAAGAGCCGGGTGGCCGCAAGCCCCGCCATCGTGATCTGGTAGCTCTCGGCGAAGCCGATGCGCTTCGCGGACGGGTCGTCCGCCCGGACGTACACCCGCTTGAACATCGCGACGTAGCCGCCGAACGACAAGGCGCTGAAGAACGTCGCGAGCGCGAGCCACCACGGGTCGCCGTCGGAGATCCGGTCGTAGGTGGAACGCAGGCCGTTGACCTGCGGGAGCACGACGACCACCAGCGCGACGAGCGCCACGATCCCGACCCCGATGCCCACGAGCGTGCGCCGCGAGACGTGGAGGTGCGGTGCCTCCTCGTCCTCGTCGTGGTGCTCGTCGTCCCACGGGTGGGCTCCGGTGGGCCCCGGGGGGACGGTGCTCACGCCCGCGCCGCCCGCTCCAGCGCCTGCACGCCGCGTCCGGCGGCCCGCAGCGCCGGCGCGACGCGCGGCGCGGCGCGGCGTACGCCCTCCGTCAGCGCGAGGCCCGCGAGGAGATCGACGACGTAGTGCTCGCCGAGGTAGACGAGGGCGAAGCCGAGGGCTCCCGCGTACGTCCAGCCGACGACCGCGTGGGGCCTGCCCTCCTCGGCGAGGAGGTGTGCGGCCATCACGGACGTGGCGAAGTGAAGACTCGGCATCGCGGCGAGCGGGTTGCCGCCCAGAACACCGTACAGCGTGTTCCAACGCTCCTTCCAGAACGTCTCGCCGTGCTCCACCATCATCCGGCGCATCTCGGGCGCACGCCCATGGCGGGCCGCGTACCAGGGCGGCGCCGTGGGCAGCGCCCAGTAGCCCACGAGCCCGAGGTCGAAGACGGCGTAGGTGTGGAGCGCCGCGCGCTCGAAGCGCTCGGGGCGACGCAGGAGGAACCAGGCGACGGTCCCGTGCGGGATCAGGAACCACGTCCAGTGGCACCAGACGAGCACCTGCTCGCCGCGGTTGAGCGGGCCGGGGCGCCCCAGCAGCTGCTGGAGCCGGGCGCCCGGCATCGTGCCGAGCCCGATGACGCGATCGATGCGCACCGGGTAGTCGATCCGCACGCGCGCCTCGAGCGCGGCCGGGTCGTCGTTCGGCATCTCGTAGTGGGCGACGTAGGCCCACATCTGCAGGACGCAGGTGCCGACGTCCCGCGCGCGGGTGCGCGGGAGGACGACGCAGAGGGCGATGGGCGCGGCGACGGTGGCCGCCGTGACGACGGGCACGGGCAGCTTGAGCCGGCGGCGCGCGATCGGGGCGGCGACGCCGGCG
>JAOPZO010000493.1 GCA_025964065.1 Solirubrobacterales bacterium
CCCGGCGCGGCGGCCGAGGAGCGGCTCAGGCCATCCGGGGCCCGTGGCGCCGCCGTGCGGCGAAGCCGGGGAGGGCCCGGTGGCGGCGAGGAGGCGCGGTCGCGGCCACCACGCGGTCGGCGCGCCGGCGCAGCAGGGCGACGAGCTCGGCGGTGGGGGCGAACGGGTCGGCGACGACCGTGCCGTCCTCGAGCGAGACGGCGGCGAGCAGCCGGTCGTCGACGATGCCGAGGAGCAGGCGGCCCGTGGGCACGTCGGCGCTGTCGAGCGCGGCGAGGCGCGCGACGGCGGGGGCGTCCGCGTGATCCGCGGGGCGGATGGCGAGGGTGGCGGTGGGGTTCGTGGTGGAGGTCATAGGAGGACCGTCCCACCGCCTGGTCAGTAGTTCAAATGACATTGCGTGCTCATGGGTATAAGCTGCGCTCATGCTCGACGTCCGTCGCATGCGGGTCCTCCGCGAGGTCGCGGCGCGCGGCTCCTTCTCCGCCGCCGCCGAGGCCCTCGCCTACACCCAGAGCGCGGTCTCGCAGCAGATCGCCGCGCTCGAGCGCGAGGCCGGTACCCGCCTGGTCGACCGCTCGGCGCGCGGGGTCTCGCTCACCGACGCCGGACGTGCGCTCGTCGTGCACGCCGACGCGATCCTCTCGCGGCTCGACGACGCGGAAGCCGAGCTCGACGCGATCGCGGGGCTTCGCGGTGGCCGCCTGCGGCTCACGACCTTCGCGACCGCAGGCGCGACGATCATGCCCAAGGCGATCGTCGAGTTCCGCCGACGCCACCCGGGCGTGGAGCTGTCGCTCGCGCCCGAGGAGCCGCAGGACGGCCTCACGCTCCTGCGTGCGGGCGAGGCCGACATCGCGCTCACGATCTCCACGACCTTCGAGCCGGCCGCGAACGACGACGGCGTGGACCAGGTCCACCTGCTCGACGACCCGCTCTACCTCATGCTCCCGGCCGCCCATCCGCTCGCGGACCGCTCACGGCTGCGGCTCGCGGACCTGGCCGACGACGACTGGATCCTCGGCTCGAGCAACCGCTGCCCGGACTCCCGGATCCTCGTGCACTCCTGCCAGCAGGCGGGCTTCGAGCCGCGGATCTCCTTCCACTCCGACGATTACCTGGCGATCCAGGGCTTCGTCGCCGCGGGCTTCGGCGTCTCCTTCATCCCGGACCTGGCGCTCATCGCGGTCCGCGACGACGTCGTCGTGCGCTCGCTCGGGGCCCGCCCGCCGATCCGCCGCGTGCACGCCGCGACGCTCGCGGACTCCTGGGCCTCGCCCGCGAAGCAGGCGATGGTCGAGGTGCTCGTCGAAGTGGCGCAGGAGTTCCAGACGGGCCGCGCGGAGCTCGCGCTCGCCTCGTAGGCCCGGCGCCCCGGCGGTCGCCGGGCTGTTCGTCCTCCCGCTGCGCCGGGAACGCGAGGTGCATGTCCGGTTCCCTCTTCTCCGCCGCCCTGACCCTCGTCGTCGGGCTCATCTTCGTCGCCTTCATCGGCGCGGGCTTCATCTGGATCGTCCCGATCCTGCTGCTGGCGCTCATCCCGCTGCTCTCGGGCTCCCTGCTCGCGAAGGTCCGCAACTCGTCCGTGGTGCAGGACGAGCCCAAGGGCATCCCGTCGACGCAGCAGTCCTCCTACACCCCGCAGTTCGACCCGTCGGACCGCCCGACCTGAGCTACCTCGACGCGCTCGCGAGGCGCGTCGCGATCACGACGAACGCCGTGCCCATGAGGCGCTGGAGGATCTCCTGCGCCCGCGGGCGCCCGGCGAGGCCGCGCGCCTGCGAGGCGAGGCCGATGACGATGACGAGCCACGCCGCCGCGATGAGGACCGTGAGCGGCCCGAGGACCAGGAGCTGGCCCGCGACGGAGTGCGCGGGGTCCAGGAACTGCGGCAGGAACGTGAGGAAGAAGAGCGCCGACTTCGGGTTCAGCAGGCCGCAGAGCAGCCCCTGGCGGAAGGGGCTGGCGGCACGCTTCCCGGCGCCTGCGACGGGTTCGGCGAGCTCGCCCGGCGTCTGGCTGCGGGCGAGGATGAGGCGCAGCCCGAGGTAGGCGAGGTAGCCCGCGCCGGCGAGCTTGACGACCGTGAAGGCGGTGGCGGACTGGCCCAGGATCGCCGACAGGCCGAGGCCTGCCGCGATCACGTGGGCGAGCAGCGCCACGCACGAGCCGAGCGCGGTCTGCACCGCGGGGGCGCGGCCGCCCATGACGGCATGCTTCAGGGTGAGCGCCGTGTCGGGGCCGGGGAGCACCACGAGGGCCCCCCAGGCTCCGGCGTAGGCGAGGACGACTGCCGGTTCCACGCGGCTGACGGTACTCGCGCGCCGGCGACCAGGACGCCGACTCCTCCTCGGAGTCGCCTGCTCGCGCCGGGCCTCCTCGCGGGCGGCGAGGGGACGGGCGCCGCACGCTGACCGCGGCCCCGGGCGGGCGTTTCGCGCGAAGGGCGCCGGGAATCCCGAGAGCTCGTCCCTGCCCTGGAGGCACCATGCGCGCGATGACGTACCGCGGCCCGTACAAGCTCCGGGTCGAGGAGAAGGACCGGCCCCGCATCGAGCACCCGAACGACGCGATCGTGCGGGTGCAGCTCGCCGCGATCTGCGGCTCGGACCTGCACCTCTACCACGGGCTCATGCCGGACACCCGGGTCGGGCACACCTTCGGCCACGAGTTCATCGGCGTGGTCGACGAGGTCGGCTCGTCCGTCCAGCACCTGCAGGTCGGCGACCGGGTCATGGTGCCCTTCAACATCTTCTGCGGGAGCTGCTGGTTCTGCGCGCGGGGCCTCTTCAGCAACTGCCACAACGTGAACCCCAACGCGACGGCGGTCGGCGGGATCTACGGCTACTCGCACACCACGGGCGGCTACGACGGCGGCCAGGCGGAGTACGTCCGCGTGCCGTTCGCCGACGTCGGTCCCGTGAAGATCCCCGAGTGGATGCACGACGAGGACGCCGTGCTGCTCACGGACGCCGCGGCCACGGGCTACTTCGGCGCCCAGCTCGGCGAGATCGCCGAGGGGGACACGGTGGTCGTGCTCGGTGCCGGGCCCGTCGGCCTCATCGCCGCCCAGTCCGCGTGGCTCATGGGGGCCGGCCGCGTCATCGTCGTCGACCACATCGCCGAGCGGCTGGCGAAGGCGCGCACGATGGCCCACGCCGAGACGCTCGACTACGACGAGCACGACGACATCGTCGTGGAGCTCAAGAAGCAGACCGACCACCTCGGCGCCGACGTGGTCATCGAGGCCGTCGGCGCGGAGGCCGACGGCAGCTGCCTCCAGCACGTGGCGGGAGCGAAGCTCAAGCTGCAGGGCGGCTCGCCCGTCGCCCTCAACTGGGCGATCGACGGCGTGCGCAAGGGCGGCACGGTCTCCGTGGTGGGCGCCTACGGACCCGTCCCGAGCGCGGTCAAGTTCGGCGACGCGCTGAACAAGGGACTCACGCTCCGGATGAACCAGACGCCCGTGAAGCGGCAGTGGCCGCGGATGTTCGAGCACGTCCGCAACGGCCACCTCACGCCCCGGGAGATGGTGACCCACCGGTTCCCGCTGGAGGACATCACCGAGGCCTACCACGTCTTCTCGGCCAAGCTCGACGGCTGCATCAAGCCGCTCATCCTGCCCAGCGCGTCCTGAGGGGAGCCCACCATGACCCAGCCGAGCCGGAGCGACACGAGCAGCCAGGACGACATCCCGATCGCCTACGTCCCCGACCAGCCGCGGATGCGCGAGAGCCCGGAGGAGCTGCGGGCGCGGATCCCGGGCTGGGGCGCGGACCTCGACCCGGCGGACCGCCCGGCGTATCCCAAGCTGCAGTACGCGCCCGAGCGCACGGGCGCGCACTGGCGCTTCCCCGAACGCCAGGCCGGGGCGGAGGGCCGGGAGCGCTCCGTCGAGCACGCCTTCGTCACGCCCGTGTTCGGCACCGCGCAGCCGCTGCACGGCCCCTCGGGAGCGATCCGCCGACTCGCCTACCGTCGCTACAGCGAGGCGCGGCTCGCGCACTGGCTCCTGCTCATCGCGGGGGACCGGGTCGACGCCTGGGGGAGCCACCTCCGCTCGCTCGCCTCCCTGCACCCGGACAACCCGGTGACGGAGACGGGCGTCCTCGCCGAGGGCTCCGCGGGCGGCACCTCGCGGAGCGGTCGCTCGGACCGGCGCCACCACCTGCTCGACCCGGTCATCGTCGCC
>JAOPZO010000496.1 GCA_025964065.1 Solirubrobacterales bacterium
CAGCTGCGCCCCCCCAAGGAGGCCCGCGAGCGACCCGCCGCGCTCACGCGGCGCGCGAGGACGAGCTCGTCGGCGTCCCTCGGCACCCGGTCGCCCAGCAGCTCTCGCAGGCCGTCGGGCAGGTCGAAGACGCCTTCGACGTACGCCTCCTCCGCGCCCGGCCGCACGAGGCCCTGGCGGGCCCTGCCGCCCAGCAGCAGGTCGAGGGCGCTCGCGAGCACCGTCTTGCCCGCGCCCGTCTCGCCCGTGATGACGTTCAGGCCCGGCTGCAGGCGCAGCTCGGCCCGCTCGATCAGCAGGAGGTTCTCGACGCGCAGCTCGTGGAGCATCGGGCGATCATGGCGCGAGGGGCGGACGGAACGGGGCGAACGTGCGTGCCCACCGCTCCGGAACGCGCGCGACGGGCGCACGGAACGGCGAAGGGGAAGGAGCCGCTCAGGCGCGGCGTGCGCCCGGCAGGCCCTGCGCCCCGTCGACCGCGACGTTCGCGCCGTTGACCCACGACGCCGCCGGCGAGAGCAGGAAGGCCACCACACGGGCGACCTCCTCCGGGGTCCCGAGCCGCCCCCCGGGCAGCTCCTCGCGGACGAACCGCTCGAACCGCGCGGGATCCCGCTGCGCCATGCCGGCCCAGCCCCCGTCCTCGAACATGACCGAGCCCGGCGAGACCGCGTTCACCCGGATGCCCTGCGGCGCGAGGTCGAGCGCGAGCTGCGACGCCGCGTGGATCACGGCCGCCTTCGCCATCCCGTACTCGAGCGCCGAGCCCGGCTTCCAGCCCGAGATGGAGGCGATGAGCACCGCGGCGGAGCCCGGCGGGAGGTGCTCGACGGCGGCGGACACGAGCCGCAGCGCCGTCCCCGCGTTCAGCCCGTAGGCGTCCTCCCCGCTCCCGCCGACGTTCGCCACGACGGCGTCGAGCCCGCCGAACCGCGCGGCGCACGCGGCCACCCACGCCTCGAGCGCCCCCTCGGCCATGACGTCGACGGCGCCTGCGACGACGTCCGGCGCTCCCGCGGCCGAGAGCACCTCCACGAACCCGTCGGGCACGCTCCGGGCGCAGATCCCGACCCGGGCGCCCTCCTCCGCGCAGGCGAGCGCGGTCGCCCGACCGATGCCCCGCGTGCCGCCCGTGACGAGCACGGCCCGGCCGGCGAGCCCGAGGTCCATCAGCGCGCCAGGCGGCCGAACTTCTCCGCGATGCGCCGGTAGAAGGAGGAGCCTGGGATCTGCGCGAGGTCGGCCGCCTCCCGCACGAACCGCGAGGTGAACGCGTCCCCGGACGCGAGCTCGCCCACCGGGCGGCCGTCCACGGAGATGTCGACGGGGTCGCGGCCGCCGTTGAAGACCTGGAGCTCGTCGTCCGGCGCGACCACCAGGGCGCGGGCGGTCAGCGAGTGCGGGGCGATGAACGACACGACATAGCCCTCCACGCCCCAGGCGAGCACGGGCCCGCCGTTCGCCAGGTTGTAGCCCGTGGAACCTGCCGGGGTCGCGACGACGAGGCCGTCGCAGCGCACGGAGCCGACCTCCTGCCCGCCGACGCCGTAGGCGATCGTGGCGACGCGCTCCCCGACCTTGCGGTTGATCGACACGTCGTTGATGGCCGCCTGCTGGCCCTGCGGCAGCTCGAGGGCGATCGCCGGGAGCGTGAGGACCTCGAAGTCGCCGCTGAGCGCGCGCTCGAACCCGTCGCCGACCTCCTCGGGATCGACCGTGGCCAGGAACCCGACCTCGCCGAAGTTCACCGCGAACACCGGCACGCTGGTGCCCGCGTAGCGCCGCAGCCCGCGCAGGATGGTGCCGTCGCCGCCGAGCACGATGCAGAGGTCGACGTCGTCGGACACCTCCGCGTTGCAGAGCACGCAGCCGTCAGCGGTGACGAGCCCGTGCTTGCCGGTCTCCTCGGGGTCGAAGCGCAGCTCCGCCCCCATCCGCGCGGCGATGACCTTCAGCGCCTCGACCGCCTCGGCGGTCTGGGCGGGCCGCTGGTGCGTGAGCACCGTGACCGTGCGGACCTTCGCGGGAGCGCTCATGCGGCCGGCTCCGCCCGGAGCGCCGCCGCGGCGATCCCGTCGGCGTCGAGCACCCCGGGCCGCCCGGGCTCGGCGAGCCGGAGGAAGGTCTCCTGGTTGCCCTTGGGCCCCGGGAGCCCGGAGGAGGCGAAGCCGACGACGCCCGCGCCGGCCGCCACGGCCGCGCGCGCGACGCCCAGGAGCGCCTCGCGCCGCAGCTCGGGCTCGCGCACGACCCCGCCCTTCCCGAGCCGCTCACGGCCGACCTCGAACTGCGGCTTGACCATCACGAGCGCGTCGAAGCGCTCCGCGGTCACCCCGAGCACGGCGGGCAGGACCTTGGTCAGGGAGATGAAGGAGACGTCGGCCACCACGAGGTCGGGACGGTATGGGAGCTGCCCGACGTCCAGGGCCCTGGCGTTCGACCGCTCGACCACCGTGACCTGCTCGTGGGTCCGCAGGGACCAGTGGAGCTCGCCGTAGGCGACGTCGAGCGCGACGACGTGCGCGGCGCCGCGCTGCAGCAGGCAGTCCGTGAAACCGCCCGTGGACGCGCCGACGTCGAGCGCCTGCCGTCCGGCGACCTCGAGGCCGAACCCGTCGAGCGCGTTCGCGAGCTTCGTCCCGCCCCGGGACACGTAGGGCGGCGGGGCGTCGACGCTCAGGTCGACGTCCTCGGCCACGAGCTGCCCCGGCTTCTGCGCTCGCGGGCCGTCGGCGCCGCCGAGCCGGACGGCGCCCGCCATCACCGATGCGGCCGCGCGCGTGCGCGACTCGAAGAGCCCGCGCTGGTGCAGGAGGGCGTCGAGACGGACCTTGGCCACCCCCGGGACGCTAGCTGAGTGATCGCCCTCACAAACGCCGCACCGGCCCCGGGACACACTTCACGGGCCTTGTTCGCCGTTCGCCTGATCCCCCTCCCGGTCCACGCCGCCCTGCGGATGCTGACCGGTCTCGCCACGATGCTCGCGCCGTTCGCGCTCGGCTTCGAGGCGCCCGCGATGGTCATGGCGGTGCTCGTCGGGGCGCTCGTGACGGGCGTCGCGCTCTCCACGGTCGCCGACGAGCGCGGCCGCACCGCGCTCCCCGTCAGCGCGGTCCATGCGCTCGACTACGGTCTCGCGCTCGGGCTGCTCGCCGTCGCCGCCGTGGTGGCGGGCGCGGGTGACACCGTCGCCGGTTCGGCGCTCGGCGCGATCGCCCTCGTGCAGCTCGCCGGGAACGCCATGACGACGTACACCGCGCGCGGCTAGCGCACCCCTCTTCCCCCATAGATCGACCCACGCAGGACCACATAGCAGCACTCTCCTCCCCTCGAAGCGGCTCGCCATCACGGCGGGCCGCTTCGTCTTGGGCCCCGGCCGCTCAGGCCAGGCGCGTGCGGGACCACTCGCCCATGGCCCGGATGAGCTCTTGCGCGCGGTCGACGACCCCGCCCCAGCGCAGGAAGCCGTGGACCATGTCGTCGAAGCGCAGCAGCTCGACCTCCACGCCGGCCGCCCGGAGCGCCTCGGCGTAGGCCAGGCCATCGTCGCGCAGCACGTCGTGCCCCGCGACGGCCAGCAGGGTGGGCGGCATCCCGGCGAGGTCCGCCCGCAGCGGCGAGACGTCGGGGTCGGCGGCGTCCGTGCCCTGCAGGTAGGCCTCGAAGCAGCGCTCCATGGACTCCGGCGTCAGCCCGCCGATGTCGGCGCCCGTGGCCTCCGCGTAGCTCGACGTGCCCATGCCGGCGTCCGTGACGGGGTACACGAGCAGCTGGCCCGCGATCCGGTCCGCGTGATGGCGGACCGCGACCGTCGCGAGGTTCCCGCCCGCGGAGTCCCCGCCGACGATGACCCGCGAGGCGTCGTAGCCGAGCTGGTCCGCGCCGTGGCCCAGCGCCCAGCCCACCGCGGCGACCGCGTCGTCGCGGGCCGCCGGGAACGGGTGCTCCGGCGCGAGGCGGTAGTCGACGGACACGACGACCTGTCCCGCGGCGTTCGCGAGCGCGCGGCAGACGTGCTCGAAGCCCTCGACGTCCCCGAGGACCCAGCCGCCCCCGTGGAGCCAGACGATCGCGCCGAACGAGGCGCAGGTGTTCGCCGGCACGTACGCGCGGGCGCAGACGCCGCCCGCGACGACGTCCTCCACCCGGGCGACCTCCTCCCGGGCGCCTCCGAGCCGCAGCGCCGCCTCGAGGTAGCCGGCACGCATCGCGCTGAGGTCGGCGGGGCCCGCCTCGTCCGCGCCGGCCTCCTGCTCGGCGAGCAGGGCGGTGACCTGCGGGTGGACCGGCGGCGGCGCGCTCACGCCGCCGAGGTTACGCGCCCGCGAGCGAGCCGGCGCCCACCGCGGCGGCGATCCGCTCGGCGATCGCCTTGCCCGTGAAGCCGACCTCCTCGTGGAGGAGCTTCGGGGCGCCGTGGGTGACGTACCGGTCCGGGAGCCCGACGCGCATGATGCGCGCGCAGTCCGGCCCGTCGAGGCCGACCGCGTTGAGGCCCTCCCACACCGCGGAGCCGAAGCCGCCCTGCAGGACACCCTCCTCCACGGTGACGAGGAGGTCGTGCTCCGTCGCGAGCCGCGCGACGAGGTCGATGTCGAGCGGCTTGACGAAGCGCGCGTCGGCGACCGTCACGGCGATGTCGTGCCCGGCCAGGAGCGCCGCGGCCTCGTCGGCCTTCGCGACCCCGGAGCCGTAGCCCAGGATCGCGACGCGGCCGTCGCCCTCGCGGAGCAGCTCGCCCTTGCCGACTTCGATCGCCGTGACCTCCTCGGGAGACGGCAGCGCCACGCCGAGGCCCTCGCCGCGCGGGTAGCGGATGGCGGTCGGGCCGCCCACGGAGAGCGCGGTCCGCAGCATGTGGCGGAGCATCGCCTCGTCGCGAGGGGCCATCGCCACCATGTTGGGCAGCGAGCGCATGTAGGCGATGTCGAAGACGCCGTGGTGCGTCGGGCCGTCGTCGCCCACGAGGCCGGCGCGGTCCATCGCGAAGCAGACGTCGAGCTCCTGGAGGCAGACGTCGTGCACGATCTGGTCGTACGCGCGCTGCAGGAACGTCGAGTAGATCGCGGCGACGGGCTTGCGGCCCTCGAGCGCGAGGCCGGAGGCGAAGAGGATCGCCTGCTGCTCGGCGATCCCGACGTCGAAGTAGTGCTTCGGCTCGGCGACCTGGAGCAGGTTGAGGCCGGTGCCGGAGTTCATCGCGGCGGTGATGCCGACGACGCGGCGGTCGCGGCGGACCTCTTCGATCATCGCCTCGCCGAAGACCGCGGTGTACTGCGGGACGACGGGCGCCCTGCCGCCCTCCTTGACCGCCTTGACGACGGCGGGCATGCGGTTCGCGATGGAGCCGGGCTTCGCGGCGTGCCACTTCTCCATGCCCTTCAGGCCGCCGTCCTCGGCGGGCGCGAAGCCCTTGCCCTTGACGGTGGAGATGTGGACGACGACGGGGCGCTGCGCCTTGAAGGCGGAGCGGAGGGCGCCGCGGAGCGCGTGGACGTCGTGGCCGTCGATGACGCCCGTGTACGCCCAGTCGAGCTCCTCCCAGAAGAGGCCCGGGGCCCAGAACGCCTTGAGCGACTCCTTGAGCTGCGGGCCGAGGCGCTCGGCGAGCGCGCCGAGGCCGCCCGGAAGGTCGGCGAGCCGCTCCTCCATGCCCTCCCGCGCGTGCCAGAGCTTCGGGTGCAGGCGCATCCGCGAGAACGTCCGGGTGAGTGCCCCGACGTTCGGCGAGATCGACATGCCGTTGTCGTTCAGGACGACGACGATCGGGGTGCCGGCGCCGCCGGCCTGGTGGATCGCCTCGAAGGCGACCCCGCCCGTCATGGCGCCGTCGCCGATGACCGCGACGACCTTGCCCTCGTCGAGGTCCCCCTTGAGCCGCATGCCCTCCTTGATCCCGACGGCGTAGCCGATCGAGGTCGAGGCGTGGCCCGCCCCCATGATGTCGTGCTCGGACTCCGGGATGGAGCAGAAGGGCGTGAGCCCGCCGTACTTCCGGATGGTGGCGAGCGCGTCGCGGCGGCCCGTGAGGACCTTGTGCGGGTAGGCCTGGTGCCCGACGTCCCAGAGGACCTTGTCCCGCGGGGAGTCCATGAGCGAGTGCAGCGCGACCGCGAGCTCGGCCGTGCCGAGGTTCGCGCCGAAGTGGCCGCCGATCTCGCCCACCGTGTCGATGATGTGCTCGCGGACCTCCTGTGCGACCTGCACGAGCTCCTCGTCGGAGAGCGAGTGCAGGTCCTGCGGGCGGTCGATGCGGTCGAGGATGCGGGTCATGGGCTCTTCCGAGGCTAGTTCGTCCGGGTGTAGATGAAGTGCGTGATCTGCTCGAGTTCGGATGCACCGCGAGGTGCCGCCTCGGCGAGCGCCTCGCGGGCGTTCGCCACGGAGTCGGCGGCGAGCGCACGCGCGCCGTCGAGACCGAACTCGGACACGTAGGTCCGCTTGCCGTGTCGCTCGTCCGACCCCTGCGGCTTGCCCAGGACGTCCTCGCTCTCGGTCACGTCGAGGATGTCGTCGACGATCTGGAAGAGGACGCCGAGCTCGTTCGCGTAGCGCCGGTAGTGGAGTGTCGCAGCTTCATCTTGTCCTGCCAGGAGGAGTACGCACTCCACCGACGCACCGATGAGCCGCCCCGTCTTGAGCGCGTGAAGTCGGCGCAGTCCGTCCGCGCCGTCGGGGGCCGCCTCGTGCACGTCCAGGTACTGCCCGCCCACCATCCCGTTGACCCCCGTGGCGGCCGCGAGCTCGCCCAGGGCGCGCAGGATGTCGCGCGGCTCGCCCGTCTGGTGCTCCAGGACGTGGCGGAACGCCTCGGCGTACAGGCCGTCGCCCGCGAGGATCGCGACGTCCTCCCCGAACGCGACGTGGCAGGTCGGTCGCCCCCGGCGCAGGTCGTCGTCGTCCATCGCCGGGAGGTCGTCGTGGATGAGCGAGTACGTGTGGATGAGCTCGACCGCCGCCGCGAACGGCAGGAAGTCGGCCTCGTCGCGCCGGATGGCGCGGGCCGTGGCGAGCGCGAGGACCGGGCGGATGCGCTTGCCGCCCGCCAGGAGCGAGTAGCGCATGGCCTCCTCGAGGCCGCCCGTGATCGCGTCGTCGGAGAAGCGGAGCTCCTCCAGGTAGGCGTCGACCGTCAGCCGCAGCCCGTCGGGGTAGCCCATCAGACGAGCTGGTCCTGGCCGCTGTCCTGCTCCGAGGCGGCCGCGCGTGCGAGGCGCTCGAGCTCGGCCGAGGCGTGGGCGGCGCCCTGGGCGCACTGCTC
>JAOPZO010000014.1 GCA_025964065.1 Solirubrobacterales bacterium
CGGCACCTCGACCACGCCGGCGCCCGCGCCCGAGGCGACCGCGGCCCCCGCTGCCGCCGACGGCTCCGTGGCCACCGCCGCGGAGCGCACCGCGAGCTCCACCTCCGCCGACGACGCCCCGTTCCCGCTCGTGCTTCTGGCCGTGCTCCTGGGCCTCGCGCTCCTGCTCGGATTCGTCTGGGCCGTGCTCCGGTTCTTCGCCGTGGACCCACCCTGGCTCGTCACGGGCCGCCACGCGACGGCCGAGGCCGGCTGGCGCGCGTCGGCCTCGTGGGCCGAGTTCACGGACTGGGTGCGCCTCGGCCGCTGAGCGGCTCGCCGCTCCGCGGCTCCGGTAGCGTCCGAGGTTCATGGACGACGCGACCACACGACGGATCGGCGGGAACGAGTCCTCGTTCCGCAGGGTCAACGAGACGCTGCGGGCCGGCAAGACGCTCGCCGACGCATCCAAGCGCTTCCCCTTCCGCTGCGAGTGCGGCGTCCTGGGCTGCAACCGCCTGGTCGAGCTGACCCTCCCGGAGTACGAAGCGGTGCGAAGCAACCCGAAGCGCTTCTTCCTCATCGACGGGCACGAGATCACCGAGACCGAGCACGTCGTGGAACGGCGCGAGCGCTACACGGTGGTCGAGAAGGAAGACGCGGGCGCCGAGGTCGCGATCGACACCGACCCGCGGGCCTAGCCGTGGCCGACGGACCGGGGGGTGGTGTGAGCCCGCCGGCAGGGGGTAGGGCGTCTGAAGTGCACGCCGAAGCCCTCCACCACGACCGGCTCGCGCTCCGCCTGCCGGTCCTGGCCACGAGCGTCGGGATCGGGCGCCGGGCCGCGGCGCAGTTCGCCGAGGAGACGGGCTGCGACGACGCCACGCTCTGGCGCGTGCGGCTCTCGGTCTCCGAGGCGCTGTCCAACGTCGTCCTCCACGCACACGCGCCGGAGGACGCCGCGCAGCAGCACCTCGTGCTGCTCGCCGAGTCCGACGAGACGTCGTGCCGGATCACGATCTCCGACGACGGTGACGGGCTCCGCGCCCGCGCCGACTCGCCCGGCATGGGGCTCGGCCTCGCGCTCATCGCGAACTCCTGCGACGAGCTCGCGCTCGACACGGGCCGCAACGGCGGCACGATCGTCCGCATGGCCTTCCTCCGCTGATAGCGGGAAGTTCGTGGCCCGGAGGCGGCGCCGCAACCTCGTAAAATGGAGGGAAGCCGACCCGTTCCGTCTGGCCGGTATGTGATCTTCATCGATCCCGCCCGATGACCGCACCGCGCACCTCGAACGCGCAAAGGAGACCGCCCGAATGGAAGGCGCCCCGCAGACCCTGTCCCACGAAGCCGCCGCCGGCGAGGCCCTCGCGGTCCCGCGGTACTTCACCAGTCCGGGGGTCCACCCGTTCGACTCCGTGGAGTGGGAGCTCCGCGACGCCCGGATCGGGTTCGGCGGCAACATCTCGTTCGAGCAGACCGGGGTCGAGTTCCCGACGACCTGGTCGCAGAACGCGACGAACATCGTCGCCCAGAAGTACTTCCGCGGGAAGATGGACTCCCCCGCGCGCGAGCGCTCGGTCAAGCAGATGATCGGCCGCGTCTCGGGCACGATCTCCGACTGGGGCCGGCAGCGCGGCTACTTCGCCTCCGCCGAGGACGGTGACGCCTTCGAGGCCGAGCTGACCTACATCCTGCTCCACCAGATGGCGGCGTTCAACAGCCCCGTCTGGTTCAACGTCGGGTTCGAGGAGCAGCCGCAGTGCTCCGCCTGCTTCATCCTGTCCGTCGAGGACACGATGGACTCCATCCTCGACTGGAACACGCGCGAGGGCCGCATCTTCCGCGGCGGCTCCGGCTCCGGCATCAACCTCTCGAACATCCGCGGCTCGATGGAGCCGCTCTCCAAGGGCGGCACCGCCTCGGGCCCCGTCTCGTTCATGCGGGGCGCGGACGCCTGGGCCGGCACGATCAAGTCCGGCGGCAAGACCCGCCGCGCCGCGAAGATGGTCGTGCTCAACGTGGACCACCCGGACATCCGGGAGTTCATCTGGTGCAAGGCCAAGGAGGAGGACAAGGCCCGCGCGCTGGCCAAGGCCGGCTTCGACATGTCGCTCGACGGCGACGGCATGAAGTCGATCCAGTACCAGAACGCGAACAACTCGGTTCGCCTCACGGACGAGTTCATGCAGGCCGTCGAGAACGGCGACACGTGGCACCTGCGGGCCCGCTCCACGGGCGAGCCGATCGGCGAGGCCATCGACGCGCGGGAGCTCATGCGCGAGATCGCCGACGCCGCCTGGCAGTGCGCGGACCCGGGCGTCCAGTACGACACCACGATCAACGCGTGGCACACCTCGCCGGTCTCGGGGCGCATCAACGCCTCGAACCCGTGCTCGGAGTACATGCACGTCGACGACTCGGCCTGCAACCTCTCCTCGCTGAACCTCATGAAGTTCCGCCGGGCCGACGGGACGTTCGACGTCCGGACGTTCGAGCACGCCATCGACATCATGTTCCTGGCGCAGGAGATCATCGTCGGGCCGTCGAGCTACCCGACCGAGGAGATCGGCGTGAACGCCCGCGCGTTCCGCCAGCTCGGCCTGGGCTACGCCAACCTCGGCGCCTTCCTCATGGCGAACGGCCTGCCGTACGACTCCGAGGCCGGCCGCGGCGTCGCCGCTGCGATCACGTCGCTCATGACGGGCCGCGGGTACCTGCAGTCGGCGAAGGTCGCCGCGGCGATCGGTCCGTACGAGCGCTACGCGGAGAACCGCGACGCGCACAACGGCGTCATGCGCAAGCACCGTGACGCGTCCTACGCGATCGCGGACGCGTCCTGCACGGACACCGCGCTGCTCGAGGCCTCCCGCACCGTGTGGGACGAGGCCGTCACCACCGGCGAGCTCTACGGCTACCGCAACGCGCAGGCGACGGTGCTCGCGCCGACGGGGACGATCTCGTTCCTCATGGACTGCGACACCACGGGCGTCGAGCCGGACTTCTCGCTCGTGAAGTACAAGACCCTCGTCGGCGGCGGCACGATGACGATCGCCAACCGCACGGTGCCGCTCGCGCTCAAGACGCTCGGCTACTCGCCGGAGCAGGTGGAGCAGATCGAGGCGCACGTCGCCGAGCACAACTCGATGACGGGCGCGCCCGGCCTCCTGGCCGAGCACATGCCGGTCTTCGACGTGGCGGTCGGCGAGAACGCGATCTCCTACATGGGCCACATCACGATGATGGGCGCAGTCCAGCCGTTCCTCTCCGGGGCCATCTCGAAGACGGTCAACATGCCGGGCGAGTCGACCGTGGAGGACATCGCCGACGCGTACGTGCAGGCCTGGCGCCTCGGCGTGAAGGCCCTCGCGATCTACCGCGACGGCTCGAAGAACACGCAGGTCCTCGGCAACACGGAGGCGACCGACGCGATCGTCGACGTCGCGGAGCTCGCCGCGCAGGCGGGCCTCATGACGCCGGAGGAGGTCGAGTCGCGCGTCGCGGCCGCGGTCGCCGAGGCGACCGCGAAGGCGGCCACGCAGGCCCTTGCCGCTCCTGCGGCGCCGTCCACCCCGGCCGCCCCGGTCGGCAAGGTGGCCGAGCGCCGCCGCATGCCGCGCGAGCGCCAGTCGATCACCCACAAGTTCTCGATCGGCGGGCACGAGGGCTACATCACCTGCGGCATGTACGAGGACGGCACCGTCGGCGAGATCTTCCTCACGGACATCGGCAAGGAGGGGTCGACGATGCGCGGGATGATGAACTCCTTCGCGACGGCGATCTCGATCGCGCTGCAGTACGGCGTGCCGCTCGAGACCCTCGTGCAGAAGTTCGCGTACATGCGCTTCGAGCCCGAAGGCATCACGCAGAACGCGGAGATCCCGTTCGCGAAGTCGATGCCCGACTACATCATGCGCTGGCTCGCGTCCCGCTTCCTCGACACGGACGACCAGGAGGAGCTCGGCATCCTCACCCCGGCGGTCCGCGCCCGCAAGGCGGCGCAGGACTCCGGGCTGTCGTACGCGTCGGACACCGCGGGTCCGGCGACGCCGTCGGCGACCGGCCCGGCCGCGGTGACCACCGCGCCGACGGAGCCCCAGGCGCCCGCGGCCGTGTTCACGGAGACGCCCCCGACGGTGCCGGCGGTGCTCCGGACGCCGAAGAAGGGCAACTTCGGGGCGCTCGAGCTCGGTCCGGCCTGCGGGCAATGCGGCGGGATGATGCAGCGGACGGGCTCGTGCTACACGTGCCCGAACTGCGGCAACAACACGGGCTGCGGCTGATCCAGCCTGGTAGCACCCAGTAGTCCGGAGGGCGCCC
>JAOPZO010000097.1 GCA_025964065.1 Solirubrobacterales bacterium
GTCCCGGCGCTGCAGCGCGCCGAGGCGCTCGTCGGCGCCGCAGCCTGGCTGCGCGAGCGACGCCACGAGGCGGCCGCGCTCGCCGTGCGCGAGGCGGCGAAGCCGTGGGCCGAGGCCGACGCGGACATCTGCGAGGCGATCGACTTCCTGGAGTACTACGCCCGCGGGGCGGTCGCACTCGAGCGCGGGGGCTCGCTGTTCCTCGTCCCGGGCGAGCGGAACGAGCTGCACTACCGCCCCCGCGGCGTCGTGGCGGTCATCTCGCCGTGGAACTTCCCGCTCGCGATCCCGCTCGGCATGGTCGCGGCGGGCCTCGCGACCGGCAACGCAGTGGTGCTCAAGCCGGCCGAGCAGGCGCCGGGCTGCGCCGCGATGGTCGTCGAGGCGCTCCTGGCCGGCGGCGTCCCCGCCGACGCCATCGGGCTCCTCCCCGGCGAGGGCGACGTCGGCGCCGCGCTCGTCCGCCACCCCGGCGTCCACACGATCGCCTTCACGGGCTCGGGGCCGGTCGGGCTCGACATCATCCGCGCCGCGGCCGAGACGCCCCCGGGCTCCCGGCACCTGAAGCGCGTCGTGAGCGAGATGGGCGGCAAGAACTGCGTCGTCGTCGACGCGGACGCCGACCTCGACGACGCGGTCCCCGGCATCGTCCGCTCCGCGTTCGCCTACGCGGGCCAGAAGTGCTCCGCGGCATCCCGCATCCTCGTCCACGAGGCGATCGCCGACACGCTCACGGAGCGTCTGGCGGGCGCCGTGGCCACGCTGCAGGTCGGGCAGGCCGACCGCTGGGGCATCGACGTCCCGCCGGTCATCGAGGCCGACGCGCAGTCGCGCGTGCGTCGCTACGCCGAGGCGGCGCGGGCCGCGGGAACGCTCGTCGCCGTGCGCGAGGACGGGGTCGAGGACACGGGCTGGTTCTGCGCCCCGACCGTCGTCGGCGGGCTCCCCGCCGACGCGCCCGTCCTGCGCGAGGAGGTCTTCGGGCCGCTGCTGACCGTCGAGGCGGTGCGGGACGTCGAGGACGCCTGCGACCGCATCGACGAGCTGCCGTTCGCGCTCACCCAGGGCCTCTACGCGCGCAACCCGCACACCGTGGACCGCGTCGTCGAGCGCTCCCCGGTCGGCAACCTCTACGTCAACCGGGCGATCACGGGCGCGATGGTCGGCCGCCAGCCCTTCGGCGGCAACCGGCTGAGCGGGACGGGGACGAAGGCCGGCGGGCCCGACTACCTCCTGAACTTCGTGGAGCCCCACGTCCTCACGGAGAACACGGTGCGGCACGGCCTCGTGATCTGAGCGGCATGATGCGGCGATGCACCGTCGCCTGGTCCTCTGCCTGGGAGCGCTCCTCCTCGCGCCCGCCTCCGCCCACGCCGGCGGGTTGCACGTCGCACTGGGCGACTCGTACACCGCCGGGCCGCTCATCCCGAACCAGGTCGGGACGCCGATGGACTGCGCGCGCTCGGACCGCAACTACCCGTCGCTGACCGCGCAGGCGCTGGGCTTCACCCTCCGCGACGTGAGCTGCTCGAGCGCGACGACGCGGCACATGACCGAGCCGCAGGGCCCGCTCCCGCTGGGCGGGACGAACCCGCCGCAGTTCAACGGGGTCACGCCGGACGCGGACCTCGTGACGGTCGGGATCGGCGGAAACGACGCCGGCCTCGTCGGAGTCGGCACCCAGTGCGCGCAGCTCGGCGTCACGCAGCCGACGGGCACCGCGTGCCGCGACTTCTACACCGCGGGCGGGCGCGACCGGGTGGCGGAGCGGATCGCCGAGGCGGCCCCGAAGGTCGCTGCGGTGCTTCAGGGCATCCACCAGCGCGCGCCGGGCGCCCGCGTCGCGATCGCGGGCTACCCGGCGGTCGCCCCGACCGACGGCGGCTCCTGCTACCCCGTGGTCCCGCTCTCCTCCGACGACCTCGCGTACATCGACGAGCTGCTGCGGAAGATCAACGCGATGATCGCCGAGCAGGCGGCGGCGAACGGCGCGGAATTCATCGACACGTACACGGACTCGATCGGGCACCACGTGTGCACGCTGCCGCCGGTGCGCTGGTTCGAGGGGCTCGTCCCGACGGAGCCCGCCTTCCCGCTGCACCCCAACGCGCAGGGCGAGGCGTCCATGGCGCGCTCCGCGATCGCCGTCCTGAGCCGCCCGCGCCCGGTGCGGCCGGCCCCGGTCCTGTCCGGGCTCGAGCAGCGGCGTGCGGCGCGCCGGTGGGGCCCGCCGCCTCGCTTCGTGCTGTCCCTCGACCGCCCCGCGAGCGTCGCGTTCACCCTCCAACGCCGCGTCGCCGACAAGCGCTACGGCCCGCCCAAGCGGTTCTCGCTGACCGTGCAGGCGGGCCGGGCGCGCGTGAGCATCTCGCGCGCCGCGCTCGGGCGCCGGGCCGGGGCGTACAAGCTCACGGCGACCCCGTCGGCGGACGGGGTGACCGGCGTGCCGCGGGCGTTGCGCTTCCGCGTGCCCTAGTCCATGGCCCGGTCCAGATGCGTCGGTCCGCGCTCCTCGTCCTCCCGGCGTCCTCGCCGCGCTCGCGCCGTCCGGCGCCGCGGCGCGCGGGAGCCACGTCGCACCCGGTGACTTCTACACCGCGCGGTCGCTCGTCCCGAACCAGGTCGGCACGCCGATCGGCCGCGGCCGCTCGGACCGCGACTTCCCGCAGCTCACCGCCCTCGCGACCGGGCTGCAGCTCCGCGACGTGAGCTGCTCGGGCGCACCCGCGGCGTGCAGCAGCCCAGGGCGGTGCCC
>JAOPZO010000049.1 GCA_025964065.1 Solirubrobacterales bacterium
CGAGCTGCCGCCCGGCATCGACGCACGGCGCTGCCTCGAGCTGCGCGCGCAGCTCGGCCACACGACCGCGCCCGGCTCGTGCGCGCTCCTGGCCGGCGACGGCACCCCGATCCCCGCGGCGGAGCTCGAGCGCTGGCTGCGCCGCGCCCGCCTGATGAGCCTGTCCCTCGAGAGCAACGGCGGCATGTGCCGTTCGCTTCTCGAAGTCCGCTACGGCGTCGCCGACCCGACGCGTGAGGAGGTGGCCGCATGATCGCTGCGCGCCTGCACCGCTACCACGAGAAGCTCGTGGTGGAGAACATCGCCGAACCGAAGATCACGGGGCCCTGGGACGTGATCGTCCGCCTCGGCGGCGCCGGCCTCTGCCGCACCGACCTCCACGTGCAGGAAGGGCAGTGGGCCGAGAAGTCGCAGGTCGCGCTCCCCTACACGCCCGGTCATGAGAACGCCGGCTGGGTGCACGAGATCGGCTCCGCGGTGACGAACGTCGCCGTCGGCGACACCGTGATCATGCACCCCATCGTCACCTGCGGCCTGTGCCGTGCGTGCCGCGCGGGGGACGACGTGCACTGCGAGGAGTCCGCCTTCCCCGGCATCGACACCGACGGCGGGTTCGCGGAGCTCCTGAAGACGAACGCGCGCTCCGTGGTGAAGCTCCAGCCGAGCCTGCACCCGAAGGACATCGCCGCGCTCGCCGACGCCGGGCTCACCGCCTACCACGCGGTGAAGAAGGCGATCAGCGTGCTGCATCCCGGCACGACCGCCGTCGTCATCGGCGCGGGCGGCCTCGGCCACATCGGGATCCAGTGCCTCAAGGCGATGACCGCCGCCGAGATCATCGTGATCGACCCGAACGAGAAGGCGCGCGCGCTCGCCTCCGAGATCGGTGCCGACCACACGGTCGCGGCCGACGGCAGGCACGTCGACACGATCCTCGAGATGACCGACGGCAAGGGCGCCGAGGCGGTCATCGACTTCGTCGGCGAGTCGGGCGTCATCCCGCAGGGGATCGCGATGCTGCGCAACGCCGGCTCGTACTTCGTCATCGGCTACGGGGAGGACATCGTCGTCCCCACGATCGACGTCATCTCCCGCGAGATCAACTTCGTGGGCAACCTCGTCGGGACGTACAACGACCTCGACGAGCTCATGGTGCTCGCAGCGCAGGACAAGGTCACCTTGCACACGAGCACCTACCCGCTGGATGCCGTCAACGACGCCATGGCGGACCTCGACCAGGGCCGGCTGCAAGGCCGCGGCATCCTGGTCGCCGCCTAGTCACCCCTCCCCAGGAGAACCACATGGGCAAGAAGCTGTACTTCAAGCACGAGGCTCGCCTGCTGCTGCAGGCCGGCGTGGACGAGCTGGCCGACACGGTGAAGGTGACGCTCGGGCCCAAGGGCCGGAACGTCGTCCTCGAGCGCCTCACGGGCGTTCCGATGATCACGAACGACGGCGTCTCCATCGCCCGCGAGATCGAGCTCTCGGACCCCTACAAGAACATGGGCGCCCAGCTCGTCCGCGAGGTCGCGGACAAGACCTCGGACGTCACGGGCGACGGCACCACCACGGCGACCGTGCTCGCCCAGTCGCTCGTGCGCGAGGGGATGAAGGTCATCGAGGAGGGGGCGAACCCGATGGTGCTCCGGCGCGGCATCGAGGACGCCGTCGACCTCGTGGTCGGCGAGCTTCAGCGCCTCGCGAAGCCCGTGAACGGGCTCGCGGACCTCAAGGGGGTCGCGACGATCGCCGCCAAGGAGGACGAGCGCATCGGCGCCGCCATCGCCGAGGCGCTCCACAAGGTCGGCGAGGAGGGGGTCGTCAGCGTCGAGGAGAGCGACGTCAACGGCGTGTCCGTCTCCTTCGTCGAGGGCCTGCACGTCGAGAACGGCCACCTCTCGCCCTACCTGATCAAGGACCAGGCGCGGATGGAGACGGCGTTCGACAACCCGCTGATCCTCATGACGACGAAGCCGATCTCGCAGATGCAGGAGCTCATGCCGCTGCTCGGCCTCGTGCAGCGCTCGCCGCGGCCCATCGTGATCCTCGCGGAGAAGGTCGACGGCGCGGCGCTCGGCATGCTCGTGCAGAACAACCAGCACGGCACCCTCGAGGCGACCGCGATCCGCGCGCCCGGCTTCGGTCACCGCCGGATCAACTACCTCGAGGATCTCGCCGCGTTCTGCGGTGGCCAGGTCGTCACGCCCGACCGCGGGCTGAGCATCGAGGACGTCCAGCTCTCCGACCTCGGCACCGCGCGCCGCGTGATCGTCACGGGCGAGTCGACGACCTTCGTCGAGGGCGGCGGGACCCAGGAGGCGGTCGAGGCACGGCTCGCGCAGATCCGCGTCGAGCTCGAGCGTGCGACGGTCGAGGGCGACATCGACGCGCTGAAGGAGCGCCTGGCCCGGCTCTCGAGCCGGCTGGCGGTCATCCGCGTGGGCGGCGCCACCGACGTCGAGCTGCGTGAACGCAAGCGCCGCACCGAGGGAGCGCTCTCCTCGACGCGCGCCGGCATGGCGGAGGGCATCGTCGCCGGCGGTGGCACCGCGCTCCTGCGCGCGGCCGACGTGCTCGGGGACGTGAACCTCGAGGGCGATCGCGCGCTCGGGGTCGAGGTCGTCCGCCGTGCGCTCGCCGACCCGCTGTTCTGGATCGCCGAGAACGCGGGCTACGACGGGACCGCCGTGATCGACCGGGTGCGCACGATGCCGGAGGGCTACGGCCTGAACGCGCTCACGGGCGACTTCGGCGACCTCTTCCAGGCGGGGGTCATCGACCCCGTGCAGGTCACGCGCACCTGCCTGCAGAACGCGGCGTCGGTCGCGGCGCTCCTCTTGACCACCGAGGCGCTCGTCGCCGAGGAGCCCTTCGCCCCGTACGTGCAGCCCGGGGCGATCATGAGCAGCGAGATCGGCGACCTCGCCGAGGGCATGGCGCGCCCCTCCTCGCCGGTCTGACGCCCGTCCCTCTCCTGGGACCATCAGCAGGACAGGCCGAGGGCCCCGCATCGCGGGGCCCTCGGTCCGTTCCGGGTGCTTCTGTGCGGGGGAGGGGCCCCTCTGCCTGACCCCTCCCGCACGCCGCTCACTTCACGAGCGGGTTGCCCAGCGGGTAGCCCTTGCCGCCCGTGGCGACGGAGGCCACGCTGAGGAACAGGTAGGTGCCCAGAGCAGCGAAGGCCAGGACGACGACGCCGGCGAGGTGGCTCAGGAACTCGCTCGAGTTCTGGCCGGCGAAGATCAGCAGCACGAGGGCCAGCACCACGAGGCCCACCACCGCGGTGAAGGCCACGGGCAGGCGCACGGTCGCCAGGGTGAGGGCCCCCATGACGATCGCCCAGGTGAGTTGGAACATCGTGACGCTGTCGACGACGTCGGCCGCGGGGATCTTGAACCAGTCGTGGTTCAGCCCCAGGACGAGGGTCGAGTAGCTCAGCCAGAACCCGGCGAACAGGCCGAAGATGCCGGCGACGAGCGTCTGCCCGAGCGCGGCCGCCCAGATCGTCGAGATGAGCAGGCCGATGCCCGTGCCCGCGAGGATGATCGGGATCGCGCTCCCGCCCGCCGCGGCGGGGACGACGCCCACGAGGGACAGCCCGAGGACGGTCGAGCCGGCGACGAAGATCGGCAGCCCGAGGATCGACGGGTCGCCCGCGAGGGCGGGGTTGGGCGGCGGCGCGACCCGCTCCGCGGGGGCGTTGGACGCGAGGATCTGAGGCTCTGCGATGGTCGACACGGTGATGCTCCTGACGGTGGTTGGAGCCGCTGGCGGGACGCCTGTCACGGTGCCGATCGACGCTAGACCGGTGAGTTGCCACGTGCCAGAACGCCGGCCGTCTTCCGGGCAGGCCGGAGTGCCGGGGACTGAGGGGCCGGAGTGCCGGGGGACTGAGGGCTACCCGGCCGCGCGCCGCAGCCGGTCGATCCGCACGAGCGCCTCGCGGACCCGCGCGACCGGGATCGTCCCGAGGCGCACCGCCCGCACGACGGCGCGGTACGCCTCCTCCTGGTCTCGCTGGTCACCCGGCACGAACAGGAGGTCGCAGCCGTTCTTCAGGGCCGCGACCGCGGCGGCGCCCACGCCCTCGCCCGTCGCGAGCGTCGCGGCGGTGAGGTTCGCGGAGACGATCGCCCCGCGAAAGCCGGACTGGCGCAGCGTGCCGATGATCCCGGGGTCGAGCGTCGCGGGCGTGATCCCGTCGAAGTCCGCGTACAGGGCGCCCGAGAGCTGGATCGCCGGGGTCTCGCTCAGCACCGCGTCGAACGGGCGCAGGTCGCGCTCGCGCAGCTCCGCGCGCGAGAGGCCGACGGTCGCGGCCCCGAGCTCCGGGTCCTGCGACGCCGTCCCCTCGCCGGGGTAGTGGCCGACCACGGGCGCCACGCGCGCCTGCTGCCAGCCCTTCACGGCCGCGTCGACGAGCCGCCCGGCGGTCAGCGGGTCCTCGGAGAACGCCCGGCGGTCCCACGGGCCGCCCGAGACCGCGAGGTCCGCCGAGGGCGCGAGCACCGCCCGGATCCCGAGGCGGCGGAGGGAGCGGCCCGCGCGCCGCGCGTCGTTCCGGGCCTCCGCGGCGCTGCCCGTCCCCGGCCCACCGGAGGGCCCGACGCCCGGGACGGCGACCTCGTCCCCGCCGAGCTGCGCGGCGACCACGAACGGCGGCACGCGCTTCGCGGCGCGGGCGGTGTCGGCGATGCCCGCGGTGAGCGACCGGAGCGTGACGCCATCGAGGACGTTCGCCCGGTCGATGAGGACCGCGCCCCACTCACGCTCGCGGAGCTTCCGCACCGACGGGGCGTCCGGCGTGCCCCCCGGGAAGCCGACGAGGAACAGCCGCGCGGCCGCGCGCGTGAGCGGCACGGGCAGCCCGGCGTCCGCCTTGCGCGCCTGCTCGCGCTCTGCCGGGGTGCTCGGCGCGAGCGGCTCGCCGATGCGCGCCGGGGGAGGCCGGAAGCCCGAGCCGCCCTCGGGGAGCAGCGGCAGCGCCTTCGTCCCCTCCCCGTCGAGGGCGAGGGCGAGCCCGCCACCGCCGAGCAGCCCGAGCACCGTGAGCGCGGCGAGCCCCCGTCGCCACGGGGTCATCGGCCAGCCTCCTGCGTATCCTGCTGCTCACGCATGCCAGGCACCGTCGTCATGAAGTTCGGGGGCACCTCCGTCGCCGACGCGGGGCGCATCAAGCGCGCCGCCGCACGGATCGTCGCCAAGCGCGAGGAGGGCGCCCGCGTGGTCGTGGTGCTCTCCGCCCGCGGGAAGGAGACCGACCGGCTCATCGCCGACGCGCTGGAGGTCTCCGCCGTCCCGGACCCGCGCGAGATGGACATGCTCCTCTCGACGGGCGAACGGGTCTCGTGCGCGCTCTGCGCGATGGCGATCAACGACTTGGGGCACAGGGCGATCTCGCTCACGGGGTCTCAGGCGGGCATCGTCACCGATACGTCGCACACCAAGGCCCGCATCCTCGATGTCCGCGCCGACCGCATCCGGGCGGGGCTCGAGGAAGATCGCATAGTTCTCGTCGCGGGGTTCCAGGGGGTCTCGACCACGAAGGACGTCACGACCCTCGGGCGCGGCGGGTCGGACACGACCGCGGTCGCCCTCGCGGCCGCCGTCGGCGCCGACGTGTGCGAGATCTACACCGACGTCGCCGGCGTCTTCTCCGCGGACCCCCGCATCGTCCCCGACGCCCGCAAGCTCGACGTCATCTCGTTCGACGAGATGCTCGAGATGAGCGCGTCGGGCGCCGGCGTCCTGCAGCTGCGGAGCGTCGAGTACGCCCGCAACCACGGGGTCCGCATCCACTGCCGCTCGAGCTTCGAGGACGCTCCGGGCACCATCGTCGTCCCTCCCGAGGAGATCGTGGAACAGCCGCTCATCACCGCCGTCACCCATTCGACCGGCGAGGCACGCGTGACGCTCAAGGGCGTCCCGGACACCCCCGGCATCGCAGGGCGGGTGACCACCGCGCTGGCCGAGGCCAACGTGAACATCGACATGATCATCCAGAACGAGCCGGTCTCCGAGGGCCAGCTCGCGGACATGTCCTTCACGATCCCGAAGGACGAGGTGGCCGAGGCCCGCGCCGCGCTCGCCGCGATCGGCGAGGAGCACGGCATCGAGGTGCTCACGGACGACGCGATGGGGAAGGTGTCCATCGTCGGCGCCGGGATGAAGTCGCACCCGGGCGTCGCCGCGAAGGTCTTCACGACCCTCGGCGATCAGGAGATCAACATCGAGATGATCTCCACGAGCCCGATCCGCATCTCCTGCGTCGTGCCGGTCGACCGCGTCCCGGACGCCGTGCGCGCGCTGCACGCGGCGTTCGAGCTGAGCGGCCCGGACACGATCCGCCCGGAGCAGCCGTTCGGGGAGTTCGCATGAGCGCGCGCGTCGCCGTCGTCGGTGCCACGGGCGCCGTCGGGACCCAGATGATGGACCTGCTCGAGAAGCGTGGCTTCCCGGCCTCCGAGATCGTGCCGTTCGCCTCGCAGCGCTCCGCGGGCCGCGAGCTCGGCGGGGGCCGCATCGTCGTCGGCCTCGCCGACGAGACCATCACGGGCTTCGACATCGCGATCTTCTCCGCGGGCGGCTCGATCTCGAAGGAGTGGGGACCGAAGTTCGCCGCCGCGGGCGCGATCGTCGTCGACAACTCCTCCGCGTTCCGGATGGAGGACGACGTGCCGCTCGTCGTCTCCGAGGTCAACCCGCAGGAGCTCGACCACGCGACGCGCGGCATCGTCGCGAACCCGAACTGCACCACGATGGCGATCATGCTGCCGCTCAAGGCGCTGCACGACGCCTTCGGCCTCAAGGCGATCGTCGCCACGAGCTATCAGGCCGCGGGCGGGGCGGGCCAGAAGGGCATGGACGAGCTCGCCGAGCAGGTCCCGGGCATGCTCGAGCGCCGCGACCTCCTCGTCGAGGACGGCGCCGCCGTGCTCGCCGGCGTGGAGCACAGCGTCCACGCGGCGCCGCTCGCGTTCAACGTCGTGCCGTGGCTCGGCTCCGAGCAGGAGGGCGGGTACACCGACGAGGAGCTCAAGCTCATGAACGAGTCCCGGAAGATCCTGGGGCTTCCCGACCTCGCCGTCTCCCCGACCTGCGTCCGGGTGCCGGTCATGGTCGGCCACGCCGTCCAGGTCCGCGCGACGTTCGAGCGCGAGCCCACCGTCGAGGCGGCCACCGCGGCGCTCGAGGCGTTCCCGGGCGTGGTGCTCGACCCGGTCCCGACCCCGGTGAAGTACGCGGGCAAGGACGAGGTCGCCGTGGGCCGGCTGCGCGTGGACCTCGCCGACCCGTTCTCGCTCAACCTCTTCGTGGTGGGCGACAACCTCCTGAAGGGCGCCGCGCTCAACACGGTGCAGATCGCCGAGCTGCTCGTCTCCCGCGGGCTGCTGAAGACGCCGCCCGCCTGAGTCAGGCGGGCGGCGTCGAGACCAGCACGAGCCACAAGCGGTCCCGGCTCGTCACGGCGGCGATGAAGGCCCCGAGGTCGACCGGCTTCTGGAGGTCGCCCGCCGAGGAGATCGTCCTCGGCCAGGAGGATGGGGGGAGGAGCTGAACGTGCTCATCGGCCCGCGGGGACCCTGGTGGAGAGTGCGGTGAGCTCGCGGCGGCTGCGGACGCCGAGCTTGCGGTAGATGTTGCGGCGGTGCGTGCGGACGGTCTCGACGCCGACGCAGAGCGCCGCGGCGATCTCGGCGTTCGACTGCTCCTTCTGCAGCAGCTCGAGGACGGTGGCCTCCCGGGGCGTGAGGAGCTCCGGCCCGACGGGGTTCGGGGCGTTGGGGTCCGCGCCGGGTGCGCGCGGGAGCACGACGAGACCACGCGAGGCGAGGTGGATGGCGTTCAGGACATCTCGGCCCTGCGTCTCCTTCGACAGGCAGCCCGTCGCCCCGAACGCGAGCACCTGGTTGGCCTCGGCCGGCGAGGGCCGGTGGGCGAGGACGAGCAGGCTCGTGGCCGGGTGCGCGGCGTGGATGTGGTGCACGTCGGCGGGGGAGCGCAGCGCACCGAAGTTCAGGATCGCGACCGTCGGCATGAGGTCAGTGAGGTGCCGGTCGAGCGAGGCCATGTCGACGTCGGCTGCGACGAGCGACAGGGCGCCGTCCTCGGCGACGAGGGCGCCCAGGCCACGGGAGACGAGGTCCTCGAACCGGGTGGTGAGGACGGTGATGGGGGTGCGGGTCTGCACTGCACGACCTCCATCGGCAGGAACGGGCCGGAGGGTGAGCCTTTCCTCACCCGTTCGTCACCCTGCGTGTCACCCGAAGATCACCCGGGTGAGGGGAGGACAGCACCCCGGCCCTGCGGGACACTCCTCCGGAACTTGCCGGACGGACGTGGGGTACGACCACCAGGCGAGGCACAGCACCATCGGAACGGGCTCCCGGGAAGGGCCCGTTCCGCGTTGCGGGACGTGGGGGCGTGGGGTCGGCCGCATGGCCGGCCCCACCGCCACCTTCGAGCTTCTCTACGCCGCCCTCGGCGCGGGAGACGGCGAGCTGGTGCCCGCCTGCCACGCGCCTGGCGCGAGCTTCGAGGACCCGGCTTCGGCCGCCTCGAGGGCCGAGGTCGGGGCGATCCGGCGGATGCTCGCTCCCCCGGCTCACCGGTGCGGGAGGCCGGCGCCGGAGCCCGCGCTCGCGCTCCGGCGCCCGCGCCACGCGCCCGCGCACCCTCAGCGCTACG
>JAOPZO010000190.1 GCA_025964065.1 Solirubrobacterales bacterium
GCACCTGCTCGACCTCGACGCGGACCCGGCCGTCATCGACCCGCACCTCGCCGCGGACCCACTGCTCGCGCCGCTCGTCGCGCGGCGCCCGGGCCTCCGCAAGCCGGGCCACGTCGACCCGACGGAGCTCGTCACCCGCGCGATCCTCGGCCAGCAGGTGAGCGTCGCCGGCGCCCGCACCCTCGCCACGCGCCTCGCGGCCGCCCACGGCACCCCGCTCCCGGAGCCCGACGGCACGCTCACGCACCTCTTCCCCGACGCGGCCACGATCGCGGAACTCCCCGACAGCACCTTCGCGATGCCCCGGGCCCGGAGCGCCGCGCTCGCCCGCACCTGCGCCGCGCTCGCGGACGGCACGCTCGACCTGCGCCCGGGGGCCGACCGCGACGCGGCTCGCGAAGGCCTCCTCGCCCTGAAGGGGATCGGGCCGTGGACCGCCGGCTACGTGGCGATGCGCGCCCTCGGGGACCCGGACGCCTGGCTCCCCACGGACGTCGGTGTGCGGAACGGCCTCGCGCGGCTCGGCGCCGAGCCGGAGCGCGCCGAGCGCTGGCGCCCCTGGCGCTCCTACGCACTCATGCACCTCTGGGCCGGGCTCGGCGACTGACGCGGCGCCCGCTCAGCGGACTCGAACCCGAACGTCACACCCCGCGGCGCTCCGCGCCCGCCCACGCCGCCCCGGGCGCGCTCAGGGGAACAGCGGCCCGAGCGCGGCGTGCGCGTGGGCGAGCTCCTCGAGCGTCCACGACACCGCCTCGCCGCCCGCGACGCCGACGCGGAGCGCGTCACCGCCCACCGTGCCGAACACGTCGAGCGGCACGTCGAGCGCCTCGAGCGCCGCCCGCGGACCGCTCAGGACGAACCCGCCCTTGCGCTCGCCGAAGACCATGAGCGGATCGATCGAGGCCGGGATCTCCGTCATGTCCGCCCCGAGGCCACCGGCCAGGCAGCACTCCGCGATCGCGACGAGCAGCCCGCCCTCCGCGATGTCGTGCGCGCTGGAGACCGCGCCGGAGCGCACCGCCTCGCGGACGACGTCGAGGACGTGCACCTCGTGGGCGAGGTCGTAGCCCGGCAGCCCGTCCGGGAGCGCGTCGCCGCGGAGCTTCGCGAGCTCGGAGCCCTCGAGCACGGGCGTCGCGTTCCAGCCCGCGAGCGCGACGACGTCGCCCTCGACGAGGAAGCCCATCCGCCCGGCGGCGTCCGCGCGCGGGAGCTCACCGACCATGCCGACGACCGGCGTCGGGTAGATCGGCCCGTCGACGCCCTGGTTGTAGAGCGAGACGTTGCCGCCGACGATCGGCGCCTCGAGCGCACGGCACGCGTCACCGAGGCCGCGCACGGCTTCCGTGAGCTGCCAGGCGACCTCGGGCCGCTCGGGATTGCCGAAGTTCAGGTTGTTCGTGGTGCCGAGCGGCTTGGCCCCGACGCACGCGAGGTTCGCGGCGCACTCGAGCGCGGCCTCGACCGTCCCGACGTACGGGTCGCAGGCGACCCGCCGGCCGTTGCAGTCGATGGATGCCGCGAGCGCGGAGCCGTCCGGGAGCTGCAGCACGGCGGCGTCGGCTTGGCCCGGGCGGCGCACCGTCCGGGACTGGACGATCCAGTCGTACTGCTGGAAGAGCGGGAGCCGCGAGGCGATGTTCGGGGAGCCGAGGAGCGCGAGCAGCGTGTCGCGCAGCGGCGCGTCGGCCGCGAGCGAGCCCTCCGGCGCCGGGTACAGCGGCGTCGTCGGCTTCTCGGGGTGCAGGTCGTACATCGGGCAGTCGTCGACGAGCGCCTCGACCGGCATCTCCCCCACGACGGCGCCGTGCTGCACGACGCGCATCACGCGGTCCTCGATGACCGTGCCGATCGCGGTGCCGTGGACCTCCCACTTCTCGCAGACCGCGACGACCTCGGCCACCCGCTCCGGCGTGCAGACGCAGAGCATCCGCTCCTGCGATTCGCTCACCATGATCTCGAAGGGCTCCATGCCCTCCTCGCGCAGCGGCACGACGTCGAGGTCGATCTCCAGCCCGACCTCGCCCTTGGAGGCCATCTCGGACGCCGCGGACGTGAGCCCGGCCGCGCCGCAGTCCTGCAGGGAGACGAGCAGGCCGAGCCGGAGCAGCTCGAGCGAGCACTCCAGGAGCTTCTTCTCCTCGAACGGGTCGCCGACCTGGACCGACGGGCGCTTGTCCGCGTCGTCCTCGCCGAACTCCGCCGATGCGAGCACCGACGCGCCGCCGATGCCGTCGCGGCCCGTCGAGGCGCCGAACAGCACGAGCTTGTTGCCGAGCCCGACCGCCGCGCTCTTGATCATCGCGGCCTCCGTCGCGAGGCCCATGGCCATCGCGTTGACGAGGCAGTTCGTCTCGTACGGGCCTTCGAAGTAGACCTCGCCGCCGATCGTCGGCACCCCGATGGAGTTGCCGTAGTGGCCGATGCCGGCCACCGCGCGGTCGAGCAGGTAGCGCGAGCGCTCGGAGGTCGGCTCGCCGAAGCGGAGTGAGTCGAGCACCGCGACGGGCCGCGCGCCGAGCGCGAAGATGTCGCGCAGGATCCCGCCGACGCCCGTGGCCGCGCCCTGGAAGGGCTCGACGGCGGACGGGTGGTTGTGCGACTCGACCTTGAACGCGCAGACGAGGTCGCCCGAGACGCGCACGGCGCCCGCGTTCTCGCCGGGCCCCATGAAGACCGCGGCACCCTCCGTCGGCAGGGAGCCGAGCAGGCGCTTGGAGTGCTTGTAGGAGCAGTGCTCGCTCCACATGAGCGAGAACATCGCGAGCTCGACCTGCGCGGGGGCGCGGCCGAGCTTCTCGCAGACGAGCGCGTACTCGTCGCGGGTGAGGCCGAGCGCGACCGCGTCCTCGACGGTGGGGAGGGTCGCGTCAGGCACGAGCGGCCACCCGCGTCGCCATGGAGCGGAAGAGCGTGAGCCCGTCGACGGAGCCCGTGAGGCTGTCGACCGCGTGCTCGGGGTGGGGCATGAGGCCCATGACGTTGCCTGCTTCGTTGGTGACGCCCGCGATGTCGTTCGACGAGCCGTTGGGGTTGCCGTCGTGCGCGTACCGGAGGACGATCTGCCCATGTGCCTGCATGCGCTCGAGTTCCACGTCCGGCGCGTAGTAGCGGCCCGTGGTGTGCTTGACCGGGATGGAGAGGACGTCGCCCGCGCTCGTGGCGCAGGTGAACGGCGTTCCCGCGTTCACGACCTCGACGCCCACCTGACGGCAGACGAACCGGAGGCCGACGTTCGGGAGCAGCGCACCCGGCAGCAGGCCCGCCTCGCAGAGCACCTGGAACCCGTTGCAGATCCCGAGCACCACGCCGCCGTCTGAGGCGAAGCGCACGACGGACTCCATCATCGGGCTGAAGCGCGCGATGGCGCCGACCCGCAGGTAGTCGCCGTAGGAGAAGCCGCCCGGGATGACGACGGCGTCGATGCCCTCGAGCGAGCGGTCGCCGTGCCAGAGCAGCTGCGCCTCCGCCCCCGGGACGCGCTCGCACGCGAGGACCGCATCCGTCTCGTCGCAGGTGCCGGGGAACTGGACGACGCCGAACCTCACGCGGGCAGGTCCCGGACGATCTCGTAGTCCTCGATGAGCGGGTTCGCGAGGAGCGTGCGGCACATCTCCTCGAGCTGGGACGGGTCGTCCAGCTCGAGCTCGACGAGCCGGCCGACGTGCACGTGGGAGACCCCGGAGAAGCCGAGCGCCGGGAGCGCGCGCTCCACGGCGATGCCCTGCGGATCGAGGATCCCGGCCTTCGGCCGGATGAGCACCCGGGCCCTCACGCGCTCGCCCCGGTCTTCCCGAGCCAGGCGGAGAACGGCTCGCCCGTGATCTTCGCGTAGGCCTCGCGGTACCGCTCGCCCGTGCCGGCGATGACGTCCTCGGGCAGCGGCGGCGCGGGCGGCGACTTGTCCCAGCCCGAGCCCGAGGCCCAGTCGCGGACGTACTGCTTGTCGAAGCTCGGCTGCCCCTGCCCGACCGTGAAGCCCTCGGCGGGCCAGTAGCGGGAGGAGTCCGGGGTGAGGACCTCGTCGCCCAGGACGAGCTCGCCGTCGAGGGTCCCGAACTCGAACTTCGTGTCCGCGAGGATCACGCCCTGCTCCGCGGCGTACTCGGCCGCGCGGGCGTAGAGCTCGATGGAGACGTCGCGGACCCGCTCGGCGAGCGCGCGGTCCCCGAGGGCCGCGACCGCACCCTCGAAGTCGATGGCCTCGTCGTGCCCCTCCGTCGCCTTCGTGGACGGGGTGAAGATGGGCTCCGGGAGCTTCTCGGACTCCTGGAGGCCGGCCGGGAGCTCGACGCCGGAGACCTTCCCCGTGGCCTGGTAGTCCTTCCACCCCGAGCCCGTGATGTGCCCGCGGACGATGCACTCGATCGGGAGCATCTCGAGCTTGCGGACCACGACGCCACGGCCGCGGACCTCCTGCGGCACGCGCTCCGTGTAGGAGATGACGTGGTGCGGGACGATCGCCTCGAGCCGGTCGAACCAGAACGCGGAGATGCCCGTGAGCACCGCGCCCTTCCCCGGGATGGGCGTCGGGTGGACGACGTCGTAGGTCGAGATCCGGTCCGAGGCGACCATGAGCAGCGCATCACCCAGGTCGTAGAGCTCCCGGACCTTCCCGCGGTGGACGAGGGTCAGGTCGGAGACAGCGGTCACGCCGCTGAAGGCTACCGGCCGGGCAGGCGGGGCGGCGGGTCGCGGCGGGTGGCCCGGGGTAGCGTCCCCCCATGCCCTCGGACCCCACCGCCCGCTGGCGCGTCCCCGAGGGCGCCCGGCTCACGCTCGCGAAGATCGACCCGCGCGCCGCGGACGACGCCCCGGGCGACAAGGCCGCGACCAAGGCCGCGAGCGACACGCTGCGCGCCGAGCTCGTCGAGCTGCAGGCCCGCCTCTACGCCGAGTCGCGGCAGAGCCTCCTCGTCGTGCTCCAGGCGATGGACACGGGCGGGAAGGACGGCGCGATCCGCAACGTGTTCTCCGGCGTGAACCCGCAGGGAGTGACCGTGACGTCGTTCAAGCGGCCGACGGAGGAGGAGCTCGCGCACGACTTCCTCTGGCGCGTCCATCGGGCCGCCCCCGAGCAGGGCCGGATCGCCGTGTTCAACCGCTCCCACTACGAGGACGTCCTCGTCGTGAAGGTCCACGGGCTCGCGCCGCCCGAGGTCATCCAGGGCCGCTACGAGCACATCCGGGGCTTCGAGGCGAGCCTCGCCGCCGCCGGGACGAGGATCGTGAAGCTCTACCTCCACATCTCCGAGGAGGAGCAGGCCGCCCGCCTGCAGAGCCGCCTCGACGACCCGGCGAAGCACTGGAAGTTCGAGGCCGGCGACCTCGAGGAGCGCAAGCGCTGGCCGGACTACCAGCAGGCGTTCCAGGACGCGCTCCGGGCGACGAGCACCGCGCGGGCGCCCTGGTACGTCATCCCCGCGGACCGCAAGTGGTACCGCGACTGGGCGGTCCTCACGATCCTCACGCGCGCGCTCAGGGACATGGACCCGCGGTTCCCGCCCCCGGCCGACGGCCTCGAGGACGTCGTGATCCGCTGAGGAGCGCCGGGTCGCGGTCCTCCCGCGGCAGCGCTTGGGCGGCGTGGCGCAGCGCGTTCGAGCGCAGGTCCGCGAAGCGCTCCAGGGAGAGGCCGCCGGCGGGCGGCGGGCGCGGCGGCGGACTCGCGGACCGCACCCCGCCTTGGCCTCAGGCCGGCGTGGGGTCCGCCCGCTTGCGCTCCGCGAGCTCCTCGAGCACCCGGGCCATGCGTTCGAGCACCCGGACGCCCGCCTCGTGCTCGGCCTCGTCGAGCTCCCCGAGGAGCTCGGCCCAGCGCGCGCGGAACTCCCCGCGGCGTTCGGCGGTCAGCCGGCGGCCCTCCTCGGTGAGGACGGCCACGACGACGCGGCGGTCGCGCGTGTCGCGCTCCCGGGTGACGTAGCCGCGCTTCTCCAGCAGGTCGAGCATCTGCGTCGTGGAGGCGGGCGTGAGGTCCGCGGCCGCGGCCAGGCGGCCCGACGGCAGCCGGTCGTGGTCGAGCAGGCAGGTGAGCAGCCGGTAGTGCGCGAGGGAGAGCTCGCCCGGCCGCTGGCCCTCACGGCCGCGGAGGCGGCGCTCCGTGCCGAGCAGCCGGACGAAGGCGACCCGCAGGGCGTCGAGCGACTCCTCGCTCACGCCGCCACCTCGACGCGCTCGAGCGCGAGCTCGTCGCGCTCCTGGCGCACCTCGGCGACCGTCCGCCCGGCGCGGGCCTTCCGCTCGACCCGGACGAGGACGAGCGCCGGGATGACGGCGACGAGCGAGACGACGAGCGCCCACCAGTACGTCGTGCCGAACGCGTCCGCGGCCTGGGCCGTGGTGCGCGCGCCCTCGAGCTGGCCCGAGAGGACCACGGAGAGGATCGCGGTGCCGACGGAGCCGCCGACCCGCTGGAGGACCGTGAGCTGCGGGGTCGCGTTCGTGATCTCCGCGGGGGTGAGGACCGCGTAGGCCGCGCTCATCGCCGGCATGATCGACGTGCCGACGCCGAACCCGCGCAGCACGAGCAGCGCCGAGAGCAGGACGTAGGAGTCGTCGGGGCCGATGAGCGCGAGCGGGACCGTCGAGAGCGCGAGGATCGCGATGCCCGCGACCGCGACCGGGCCGCCGCCGACGCGGTCGGTGAAGCGGCCGGAGAGGAACATCGCGAGCGCCGCGCCGATGCCCTGGGGCGCGAGCAGCAGGCCGGTGGTGAGCGCGTCCTCGCCCCGGACGAGCTGGTAGTAGAGCGGCACGATCAGCATCGCGCCGAAGAGCGCGCCGCCGAGGCAGAACGTCGTGACGGCGGCCGCGGAGAACGCGCGATTCTGGAAGAGCCGGACGTCGAGGAGCGGGCGGTCCGCGCGGAGCGCGTGGAGGACGAAGGTGGCGATGAGGACGGCGCCGAGGAGCAGCGGGCCCCAGACCTTCGTGTCCGCGAGCGTGCCGACCGTGCCGAGCTCGGCGAGGCCGTAGACGAAGAGCGGAAGGCCGACGGCGAGGAGCACGAGGCCGCGGACGTCGAGCGGGCCGGCGGTCTCGCGGTCGGGCGCGGCGTGCGGCAGGCGCTTCAAGCCGAGGGCGACGGCGAGGACGCCGATCGGGACGTTGATGAGGAAGATCCACTGCCAGCCGAAGCTGTCGAGGAGCCAGCCGCCGAGCACGGGGCCGAGGACGGGCGCGAGGACGATCGGGACGCCGATGAGCGACATGACGCGACCCATGTTCTGCGGGCCGGCGGCGCGGGCGAGCATCATCTGGCCGATGGGCAGCGTCATGCCGCCGCCGATGCCCTGGAGCACGCGGAAGGCGACGAGCGACTCGACGTTCCAGGCCGCCGCGCAGAGCGCGGAGCCGGCGGTGAAGGCGACGAGCGCCGCGAGGTACACGCGGCGCGGGCCGTAGGCCGTCGCCATCCAGCCCGTGATCGGGATGACGGCCGCGAGCGCGAGCAGGTAGCCCGTGGCGACCCACTGGACGTCCTCGAGCGGGGCGTCGAGGTCGCGGGCGAGCGTGTCGAGGGCGACGTTGACGATCGTCGTGTCGAGCACGGACATGATCGCGCCGAGGACCACGACGAGACCGAGGGACCTGACGGCGGGGGAGAGCGAGGAGCCGGACATGAGGCACCAAAAGGTACGGCACCTAATGAATCTCGTCAAGGGCCCTGTCGAAAGTGTGCCTTCCTGCACACTGCGCGCATCTTCCGCAACGCCACCGCCTGAAAGGGGTCAGGCCCCTTTCAGGCGGTGGCCGCCAGGCGCACCGGCAGCGTCCGCAGCTGGTTCGCGAACGGCGAGACGACGTGGACCGGCCGGCCCGCCGGCGCGATGTCCGGGAAGCGCGCGAGCGTCTCCTCGAAGAGCACCCGCAGCTCGAGGCGCGCGAGCGCGGTGCCCAGGCAGAAGTGGCGGCCGCCCGCGCCGAAGGCCTGGTGCTCGGGGTGGCGGTGGATGTCGAAGCGGTCCGGGTCCTCGTAGCGCGTCTCGTCGCGGTTCGAGGCCGGGTACCAGAGGACGACCTTCTCCCCCTCGCGGATCGTCACCCCGCCGAGCTCGACGTCCCGCGTCGCCGTGCGGGCGAAGTGCGCGAACGCCGGGAACATCCGCAGGGACTCCTCCACGACGCCCGGGATGAGGCCCGGGTCGGCGACGACCTGCTCGAGCTGCTCGCGGTCCTCCAGGAGCGCCCGCATCCCCGAGCAGTACGTCGCTTTCGTCGAGTCGTTGCCGGCCGCCATCAGCAGGAAGAACCCCATGACGATCTCGTGCTCCTCGAGCCCCTGGCCGTCGAGCTCCGCGTGCACGAGCACGCTCGTCAGGTCGTCCGTCGGCGCCGCCCGCCGCGCCGCGATGAGCTCGGAGCAGCGCCGGAAGACCTCGGGGATCTCCTGCTCCATCACCGTTCTCACGCCGCCGGGCGTCGAGCTCGGGTCGCCGGCCTGCAGCGTGGTGGCCATGAGCCGCGCCCACACCGCGTCGTCGGACGGGTCGATCCCCATGAACGAGCCGATGACCCGTGCGACGACGGGCTGCGCGATGTCCTCGACGAGGTCGCACGTCTCCCGGCCCGCGAGCCGGTCGAGCACCCCACGGGTGATCTCCCGGATCGCCGGCTCGTGCTCCGCGATGCGCTTCGGGGTGAACCCGCGCTGGAAGAGCGTCTTCAGCCGGTCGTGCCGCGGCGGGTCCATCCCGATGAACATCGCCTGCTGCAGCTCGAGCGGGATCACGGAGAGCGAGCCGGTGAAGCCGCCGCGCTCGGAGGACCATGTCTCCCAGTCCCGCGACACCGCGTGAACGTCGTCGGCCCGGACGACCGACCAGAAGCCGGCGTCGTCGGGGAACTGGCTGATCCCGGGCGAGTGGTGCACGGGGCACTCCGCCCGAAGCTGCGCGAAGAGCGCGTGCGGCGGCCCGTCCGTCCAGCGCTCGGCGTCGGCGACCCCGACCCCCTCGAGGTCCGTCCGCTCCTCCGTCGCCACGGCTCAGCCCGCCAGGGCGACGTCGGGGGCGGCGGTCGTGCGGCCGCGGATGAGGTCCGCGGCCCGCTCGGCGAGGGCGATCACCGGCGCGTTCGTGTTCCCGCGCGGCACGCTCGGGAAGACCGAGGCGTCCACGACGCGCAGGCCCTCCACGCCGTGCACGCGGCAGTCCGCGTCGACGACCGCGAGCGGGTCGTCGCCCATCTTGCAGGTCCCGACGGGGTGGTAGATCGTCTGCACCGTCCGCCGCACGAAGGCCTCGACGTCCGCGTCGGAGGCGCTCTCGGGCACGAGGTGCCGCGCCTCGACGAAGCTCCCCAGGGGCTCCGCCTCGATGATCTCGAGCGCCTTCTGCACCCCCTTGACCATGGAGCGCACGTCCTCCTCCGCGTCGAGGTAGTTGTGGACGATCAGCGGCTTCGTCGTCGGGTCGGGCGAGACGACCGCGACCTGCCCGCGCGAGGCGGGCCGCAGCACGCAGCACGAGAGCGTGAAGCCGTGCGCGGGCGGCGGCACGAGCCCCTCCTGCTCGAACATCGCCGGGACCATGTGGAACTGCACGTCCGGGACCTGCAGGTCCTCGCGGGTGCGGAAGAAGCCGCCCGACTCCCCGACGTTCGAGGTCAGCGGGCCCTGGCCCTCCATCCACCGCCCGAGGTTCTCGTCGTTCAGCGCGTCCTTCAGCGAGTCCTCCGTGCGGATCGTGCACGTGAGGCCGGAGGTCGGGTGGTCCGAGAGGTTCAGCCCCATCCCCGGCACCTCGGCGACGAGCGGGATCTGCAGGAGCTCGAGCTCCTCCGCGCGGCCCAGCCCGGAGAGCGTCAGGAGGTGCGGCGAGTTGTAGGCGCCGCCGCACACGACGACCTCCCGCTCCGCGGTGAACTCGAGGAGGTCGGAGAGCCGGAGCGCCTGGACCCCGACCGCGCGGGTCCCGTCGAAGAGGACCTTCGTGGCCTGCAGGTGCGTCTCGACCGTGAGGTTCGGGCGGTCCGCGACCGGGTGCAGGTAGCCCACCGCGGTGGAGTGCCGCTTCCCGTCCTTCTGGGTCACCTGGTAGAAGCCGACGCCGTCCTGCTGCTCCCCGTTGAAGTCCTCGTTGCGGGGGAGCCCTGCGGCCTCCGCGGCCTCGACGAACGCCTCGGCGGTGACGGAGCGCGCCCGCGCGTCGGAGACCCGGAGCGGCCCGCCGACCCCGTGCACCGCGTCCTCCCCGCGCTCGTTGTCCTCCGCGCGCTTGAAGTACGGCAGCATCGCCTCGGAGGTCCAGCCCGCGCAGCCGCCCGCGGCCCACTCGTCCCAGTCGACGCGGTTGCCGCGGATGTAGATCATCGCGTTGATCGAGCTCGAGCCCCCGAGCGTCTTCCCGCGCGGCAGGTAGATGCGGCGGCCGTCGGCGCCCGGCTCGAAGCCGGTCGTGTAGTCCCAGTCGTTCTGCGAGCGGAAGAGCGCGGCCATCGCGGCCGGGATGTGGATGAAGTCCGCGGTGTCCGGCGGCCCGGCCTCGATCAGCAGGACGCTCGTGTCCGGGTCCTCGCTGAGCCGGTTGGCCAGCACGCAGCCGGCCGAGCCGGCCCCGACGATCACGTAGTCGTACGACGGCACGGGCACTTCCTCCTTGGAACGCGGACGGGCAGGGGCCGACTCTCGCCCAGAAGTTGACGGCGTGTCAAGTGCGCCCCGGGGCGCTCCGCCCGCTAGAGGATCGCGCCCGGCACGTACGCCGCCGCGTCCGGGTCCTGCTCGACGAGCCGCGCGACCCGCGCCCGCACGGCCGCGACCTGCGCCGTGGCCGCGCCCGTGAACGCCAGCGGGTCCGCGAGGAGCGCGTCGAGGGCGCCCTCGGGGAGCGCGAGGCGCGGGTCGGCCGCCAGCCGGGCGACGAGGTCGTTCTCGGCGAGGCCCTCCTCGCGCATCTCGAGCGCGACCGCGACCGCGTGCTCCTTGATCGCCTCGTGGGCCGTCTCGCGGCCGACGCCCGCGCGCACCGCGGCCATCAGGACGGCGGTGGTCCCGAGGAACGGGAGGTAGCGGTCGAGCTCGCGCGCCACCACCGCGGGGTAGGCGCCGAACTCGTCGAGGACCGTGAGCGCGGTCTCGAAGAGCCCGTCGAGCGCGAGGAACGCGTCCGGAAGCGCGACGCGTCGCACGACGGAGTCCGAGACGTCGCCCTCGTTCCACTGCGTGCCCGCGAGCTCGGCGACCATCGAGAGGTGCCCGCGCAGGATCACCGCGAGGCCGTTGATGCGCTCGGCCGAGCGCGCGTTCATCTTGTGCGGCATCGCCGAGGAGCCGACCTGCCCGGGCTGGAAGCCCTCCGTGGCGAGCTCGAGGCCGGCCATGAGCCGGATCGTCACGGCGAGCGAGGACGGCGCGGCCGCGAGCTGGACGAGGGCGGAGACGACGTCGAGGTCGAGCGAGCGCGGGTAGATCTGCCCGACGGAGTCGAGGGTGCGGCCGAAGCCGAGGTGCAGCGCGACCTGGCCCTCGAGCTCGGCGAGCTTCTCGGGGTCGCCGTCGAGGAGGTCGAGCATGTCCTGGGCGGTCCCGACCGGGCCCTTGATGCCGCGCAGCGGGTAGCGGGCGATGAGGTCCTCGAGCCGCGCGTGGGCGACGAGGAGCTCGTCGGCGGCGGACGCGAAGCGCTTGCCGAGCGTCGTGGCCTGGGCGGCGACGTTGTGGCTGCGGCCCGTGATCGTGAGCTCCGCGTGCTCGGCCGCGCGCCGCGCGAGGCGGGCGAGGACGGCGACGGTGCGGTCGCGGACGTGCTCGAGCGAGAGGCGGATCTGGAGCTGCTCGACGTTCTCCGTCAGGTCGCGGCTCGTGAGGCCCTTGTGGATCTGCTCGTGGCCCGCGAGGGCGTTGAACTCCTCGATCCGCGCCTTGACGTCGTGGCGCGTGACGCGCTCGCGCGCGGCGATCGACGCGAGGTCGACGTCCTCGAGGACGCGCTCGTAGTCCTCGATGGCGCCGTCCGGGACGTCGATCCCGAGGTGGCGCTGGGCGTCGAGGACGGCGATCCACAGCCGCCGCTCGAGCACCACCTTGTGCTCGGGGGACCAGAGGCGGACGAGCTCGGGGCTCGCGTAGCGGGCAGCCAGGACGTTGGGGATCACGCCCGGCAGGCTACGGCGAGCGCCGCCGGCGCGCTCAGTCCGTGCGGCAGAGCTCGGCCTTGGCGACCAGGGCCGAGCAGCTCGTCTTCGCCTTCCAGCGCTTCCGCAGGTCCGTGAGGTACTTCTCCGTCGTGCCCTGCTGGGCGACGGCGCGGAGGTCGTCGGTGATCGCCTTCGTCGCCTGCTCGAGCGTCCGCTCGGCGAGCGGGCGGGCCTCCTTCACCCGGAAGACCATCCAGCCGCCCTGCACCTGCACGGGCCCCTCGAGGCTGTCGGGCTCCGCGCCGAAGACCGCCCGTTCGAACGACGGCGCGTTCGCGCCGGGCTTGAGCTTCGGGATGGCGCCCTTGGCCTCGGTGAGCGCGGCGTCGCTCGAGAACTCCGTGTTCGCCTCGGCGAACGTTCTCCCGCCCTCGATGGCGGCGCGCGCCTTCCGCGCGGTCGCCTCGTCACGCGAGACGACGACCTCGATGTCGCGCTCGGACGGCGTGGCCCAGCGCTGCGGCTCCTCGTCGTAGGCCTTCTTCACCTGGGCGGGGGACGGCGCGGGCAGGTCCTTCACCGCGCGCTCGCGGAGCTTGTTCGAGATGAGCGAGACGCGCTGCTGGAAGCGCAGCTCCTCCTCGCCGATGCCGAGCTGGCCCAGGAGCTGGCTGCGCGCCTGCGGGGTCGAGGCCCCGGACTGCTTGAAGTACTCGTCGAGGGACTCGGAGACCTCGCCGTCGGTGACGGACAGCTCGAGGCGGTCGGCCTCCTCGGTGATCCACGCGGAGCCCGCGAGCAGCTCGAAGGCCTGCATCCGCGCCTCCTCCTCGGTGGGTGGCTGCGCGGCGCCGGCCACGGCCTTCGTGTAGATGCCCTGCCAGCGGTCGAGGTCCGCGCGGGTGATCGGCGCGTCGCCCACGGTGGCGACGGCTCCCGCGGGGATCCCGCCGTCGTCCTCCCCCGTGACGAGGAAGAGGACGACGAGCAGGGCGAGAACCCCGACGACGATCGCGGCGGTCGCGCGGAGGTGGTGCGCCAGCCACCAGGAGGCGCGATCGGCGAGGTCGAGCACCTTGGTCATGGCGACGCACGGTAGCCGGACAGCCCGTCCGAGGCGCCGCTCAGCCGGCGGACCCCAGGATCCGGAGCGCCAGGTGGCCGGCGTTCTTCGGGTTGTCGAGGCCGACGGCCGCGACCGGGACCCCGGGCGGCATCTGCACCACGGAGAGGATCGCGTCGAGCCCGCCCGCGGCGCTCAGCGACGAGGTGAGCGGCACGCCCACGACCGGCAGCTTCGTGTGGGCGGCCGCGACGCCGGGCAGCGCGGCGGAGAGGCCGGCGCCGGCGATGATCACGCGGAGCCCGCGCATCTGGGCGTTCTTGCAGTAGTCCGCGACGAGCTCGGGGTCGCGATGGGCCGACATGACGCGCATCTCGTAGCGGACCCCGGCCTCCTCGAGGACGTCGCCCGCCTTCTGCATCGTGTCCCAGTCGGACTTCGAGCCCATGATGATCCCGACGCGCGGCGCGTCGGTCTCCATCCCGTCGAGCGCGTGCTCGGCCTCGTTCTCGGTCAGCGGGAGCTCCCCGGGCGCGGGAGCCGTCTCGGCGGCGGTGCCGCGTTCCTCTTCAGCGTCAGCCATGGCTACTCCACGGCGCGCAGCGCGATGTCCGACCGCAGCTGGCGCCCCTCGAAGGTGATCAGGTCGGCGGCAGCATATGCGGCGTCGCGCGCGGCGGTCGCCGTGGGCCCCAGGGCCGTCACGTTCAGCACCCGGCCGCCCGCGGTGACGAGGTTCCCGTCCACGTCGCGAGCCGTCCCGGCGTGGGTCACCTCGACCCCGCCCGGGAGCTCCCCGATCGTGATGACGTCCCCGGCCGCGGAGCGCTCCGGGTAGCCGGCACCCGCGAGCACGAGCGTCACCGCCCAGTCCTCGGAGAACGCGAGCGGCGGCTGCTCCGCGAGGCCGCCGGGCCGCGTCGCGGCGAGCAGGAGCTGCGCGAGGTCGCCCTGCAGGCGCGGGAGCACGGCCTGCGTCTCGGGATCGCCGAAGCGGGCGTTGTACTCGATGACCTTCGGGCCGTCGGCGGTGAGCATGAGGCCCGCGTAGAGGACCCCGTGGAACGGCGTGCCGCGCCGCGCGAGCTCGTCGAGGACGGGCTGGTGGACGAGTGCCGCGAGCGCCGCCGGGTCCTGCGCGCCCGGGGCCGGGACGGGCGAGTAGGAGCCCATGCCCCCCGTGTTCGGGCCGCGGTCGCCGTCGAAGATCCGCTTGTAGTCCTGCGCGGGCGCGAGCGGGTAGGCGCGCTCCCCGTCGCAGAGCGCGAGCAGCGAGAGCTCCTCGCCCTCCAGGAACTCCTCCACCACCACGTCGCCCGGGCCGTGGCGCCGCTCCACGAGGAACGCCTCGAGCGCCGCGCGCGCCTCGGCCTCGTCGGCGGGCAGCACGACGCCCTTGCCCGCGGCGAGGCCGTCGAACTTCAGGACCGCGGGGTAGCGCCCGTCGATCGCCGCGAGCCCCTCCTCGACCGTCCGCACGACGGAGAAGGCGCCCGTGGGGACGCCGGCCGCGGCCATGACCTCCTTCGCGAAGGCCTTGGAGCCCTCGAGCCGTGCCGCGGCGGCCGTGGGCCCGAACGCCGGGATGCCCTCGCGCTTGAGCCGGTCCACGAGCCCGCCGACGAGCGGGCCCTCGGGGCCGACGACGACGAGGTCCACCCGGCGCTGGCGCGCGGCGTGCACGAGGCCCTCGAGGTCCGAGACCGTGATGTCCAGGACCCGCGCGTCCTGCGCGATGCCGGGGTTGCCCGGGGCGCACAGCAGCTCGGGCGCCCCGGGTGAGCGGCCGAGGGCCCGGACGATGGCGTGCTCACGGCCGCCACCGCCCACGACGAGGATTCTCAAGGGCTAGAGCGACGCGATGAAGTCGTCGATCGGGATCGCGGCGAGCGTCTCGTACCGCGACGTGCCGCGCGAGGAGAGCTCGAGGGAGACCCGGGCCATCGTGTGCTCGTCCGGGGCCTCGACGATGTTGATGAAGTCGAAGCGCCCGAGGGTCGACCACTGCGCCGTCACCTTGGCCCCGAGCTGCTCGATCTCCTTGTTCACCTCACGGATGCGCTGCGGGTTGTTCTTGACCGTCTGCACCCCTTCGGGTGTCAGCGTCGTCAGCATGATGTAGGTGGGCATGACGTCCTTCTACCATGCCTCGCCCATGCGCCCGTGGTCCGTCGCCGCCCTCGTGACCACGATCGCACTCGGCGCCGCCGCGCAGGACGCGCGCGCCGCGGAGGTGACCGTCGACCGTGCCTGCTTCGCGGACCCGGCCGACCGCCGCGACGTCGTCCAGCTCTCGGGCTCGGGCTTCGCCCCGGACGCCGACTACCAGGTGACCCTGGACGGTCAGCCCCTCACGGGCGGCACCGGCCGGACGGACGCGGCGGGGAACCTCGCGGGCCGGTTCGTCGCCCCGGGGGTCGGGACCGTCTCCCGCATCGCGCGCCAGCACACCTTCCGGCTCGGGGTGCAGCAGGGTCCGAACCGGCCCGAGACGCGCTTCACGGTCTCCCGGCTCTTCGCCTCCTTCAAGCCGACCGCGGGCGACCCCGCGGCGCTGCGGGTGCGCTTCTCGCTCTACGGCTTCTCGCTCCAGGGGATCGCGACGCCGCCCGTGTACCTGCACTACGTCGGGCCGTCGGGGCGCGTCGCGCGCACGGTCCGCCTCGGCACCGCCGCGCAGGACTGCGGCTTCCTGCGCACGGGGCGACGCCGGCTGTTCGGCTTCACCCCGCGCGCGGGCTCGTGGCGCCTGCAGTTCGACACGCGCCGGCGCTACACGCGGGGGACGAGCCGCTCGAGCTTCCTCTTCTACACCGTGCGCGTGCGGGTCCGGTAGCGCTCAGGCCGCCGCGGGCTCCCGCGCCCCGCGCGCGAGCACGAGGTCGTCCTCCGCCGCGTCGACCCGCACGGTGTCCCCCGCGGCGAACTCGCCCTGGAGGATGGAGAGCGCCAGGCGGTCGACGAGCCGCTTCTGGATCACGCGCTTCAGCGGGCGGGCGCCGTAGACCGGGTCGTAGCCGAGCCGGCCGAGGAGCTCGCGCGCCGCCGGGGTGAGCTCCACCTCGATGCCGCGCTCGCGGACCCGGCCCACCAGGAGCTCGACCTGCTTCTCGACGATGAGCCCGATGTGGTCCCGGTCGAGCGCGTGGAAGGCGACGATGTCGTCCAGGCGGTTGATGAACTCCGGCTTGAACGTCGCCTCGAGGTCCGTCGCGTTCGAGGTCATCACGAGCACGACGTTCTTGAAGTCGACCGTCCGGCCCTGGCCGTCGGTGAGGCGCCCGTCGTCCATGACCTGCAGGAGCGCGTTGAACACGTCGGGGTGCGCCTTCTCGATCTCGTCGAGCAGGATCACGCAGTACGGCTTGCGGCGCACGGCCTCCGTGAGCTGGCCTCCCTCCTCGTAGCCGACGTAGCCGGGGGGCGCCCCGACGAGGCGGGCGACGGAGTGCTTCTCCATGTACTCGGACATGTCGAGGCGGACCATCGCGTCCTGCGTGTCGAACATGAACTCGGCGAGGGCGCGGGCGAGCTCGGTCTTGCCGACGCCCGTCGGGCCCAGGAACAGGAACGAGCCGATGGGCCGGTCCGGGTCCTGCAGGCCGGCGCGGGAGCGGCGGACCGCAGAGGAGACGGCGGCGACCGCCTCGTCCTGGCCCACGACGCGGTCGTGCAGCCGGTCCTCCATGTGGACGAGCTTCTCCACCTCGCCCTCGAGGAGCCGGGAGACCGGGATGCCGGTCCAGCGGCCCACGACGAGCGCGATGTCCTCCGCGTCGACCGTGTCCTTCAGGAAGCGGGTCTTCGGGCGCTCGCCGTTCTCCTCCTTCGCCTCGGCCTCCGCGAGCTCCTTCTCGAGCCCCGGGATGACGGAGAAGCGGAGCTCCGCCGCGCGGTCCAGGGCACCCTCGCGCTCAACGCGGGAGAACTCCTGCCGCGCCTCCTCGAGACGGGAGCGCAGGTGGGCCGTGCCCTGGATGACCTGCTTCTCCTCCTGCCACTCGGCGACCATCGCCTGGTGCTGCTCCTCGAGGTCCGCGAGGTCGCGGCGCAGGGCCTCCAGCCGGCCCTTCGAGGCCTCGTCCTTCTCCTGCTCGAGCGAGCGCTCCTCGATCTGCAGCTGCAGGATGCGGCGCTGCACCTCGTCGATCTCGGTGGGCTGGGAGTCGTTCTCGACCTGCAGGCCGGCGGCCGCCTCGTCGACGAGGTCGATCGCCTTGTCCGGCAGGAAGCGGTCGGCGATGTAGCGGTGAGAGAGCGTCGCCGCGGCGATGAGCGCGGCGTCCTGGATCGTGACGTCGTGATGGGTCTCGTAGCGCTCGCGCAGGCCGCGGAGGATCGCGATGGTGTCCTCCACCGTCGGCTCGTCCACGGTGACGGGCTGGAAGCGGCGCTCGAGCGCCGCGTCCTTCTCGATCTGGCGGTACTCCCTCAGCGTCGTGGCGCCGACCGCGCGGAGCTCCCCGCGGGCGAGCATCGGCTTGAGGAGGTTCGCGGCGTCGACCGCGCCCTCGGCGCCACCCGCGCCGACGATCGTGTGGAGCTCGTCGAGGAACAGGATGATCGCGCCGTCGGCGTCGGAGACCTCCTTGAGGACGGCCTTGAGCCGCTCCTCGAACTCGCCGCGGTACTTCGCGCCGGCGACGAGCGCGCCCATGTCGAGGGTGATGACCCGCTTGCCCTTCAGGCCGTCCGGGACGTCCCCGGCGATGATGCGCTGGGCGAGACCCTCGGCGATGGCGGTCTTGCCCACGCCGGGCTCGCCGATGAGGACCGGGTTGTTCTTCGTGCGGCGGGAGAGCACCTGGATGACCCGGCGGATCTCGTCGTCACGGCCGATGACCGGGTCGAGGCGCCCCTCCTCCGCGCGAGCGGTGAGGTCGATGCCGTACGTCTTGAGCGCCTCGTACTTGCCCTCCGGGTCCGGGTCGGTCACCCGGTGGGAGCCGCGGATGGCGGTGATGGCCTCGAGCAGCGCCTCGCGGCGGGCGCCCGAGTCGCGAAGGGCGGCGCCGGCGCCCGAGCCGTGGGCGGCGAGCGCGAGCAGCAGGTGCTCGACCGAGACGTACTCGTCGGTCAGGTCGCGCATCTCCTGCTCGGAGGCACGGACGACCTGGGCGAGCTCCGTGCCCATCCCGGGCGAGCCGTCCGGGGTTCGGAGCGTCGGGAGCGCGTCGAGCGCGGCGGCGTTCGCCTCGCGGACGACGCCGGGCTCCACGCCGACGCGGCGCAGGACGGGGATCGTGAAGCCGTCGGGCTGCTCCAGGAGCGCGGCCAGGAGGTGCTCGGGCGCGGCCTGCGGGTTCCGTCGCGCGCCGGCGAGCTCGATGGAGGCCTCGAGGGCCTCGCGGGTGCGGGTGGTGAAGCGATCGGCGTTCATGGCAGATCTCAGTGTAGCCCACTGAGATTTACTTCTTCAAGCGGAAGCACCGCAGGGTCACTGCGGTGATCCCGCAGCCGGTTCCGTGGGTACCGGGGGGTGATGAGCGACGACACCACCCGCCCCGCAGCGCACGAGCGCGAGGAGGCATCCCCGCACGACGGCACCCATCCGGAGCCGCTCGGCCCCTTCACCCCGGACGACCGGACCGCGCTGGGCGACACGCCCGAGGCGCACGACGAGATCGTCCCCGAGGACCTGCCGAAGGGCCATCCGGGCCGCCAGGCCGCGGAGCACCGGGCGGCCGAGGGCGACGGAACGACGCAGGGCGACCCCTGAGGACCACCCGCAGGTTCTGGCGCGGCGGCAGCGGGTACTGCCCTTCGCATGAGCGCCGGCAAGGAGCAGGAGACCACGAGCGGCGGACCCATCGTCCCCAAGTGGATGATCGGCGTCCTCGTCGCCTTCTTCGTCGTCTACACGGTCACCGTGCTCGCCACGGGCGAGCCGTCGTACCTCATCCCGGTCGTGATCCTCGCGGTGCTGGTCCTCGCCTACGCGGCGTTCAACCGGATGCTCACGAAGCGGATCATCAGCCGCGACGGCTCGATGGAGAACGCGATGAGCGACTCGGACGACCCCGTGCCGTCGGCCCACCTCATCCCGGACTCCGAGACCCCGCTCGGCGACACCCCCGAGGCCCACGACGAGATCTCGCCGCACGACCTGCCGGTCGACCATCCCGGCCGGAAGGCCGCCGAGGAGCAGGCCGGCGACCTCGAGGGCACCACGAGCGGCGACCGCGACCCCTCCCAGGCCGGCGAGCGGCCCCGGTAGGTTCGCGGCCATGAGGCCCGAGGAGTCCCGCGCGAACACCGACGACGAGGCGGCCGCGCCGCCCGCCGACATCCTCGCCGACGACGGCCGCCCGCTGGGCGACACCGCCGAGGCGCACGACGAGCTCAGCCCCCACGACCTCCCGCCGGGCCACCCGGGCCGCCAGGCCAGCGAGGACCAGGCCGGCGGCGAGGGCGGGACGACCCGCGGCGACGCGGACCCGAGCGACACGTAGCGGCCTGCGCGGCGGGCGACGGCGCGCTCGGCGGCCGGCGGGCGACCGTCGGCGGCCGGCGGGTCACGGGCCACGGGCGGACCGCGAGAGGGCCGACGTGGAGCGAAGGGCGCAGCATCGGCCCCCTCGCGACGCCGCGCGGCGCGCCGGCGGTCGGCCACGCCGGGCGAGCGCCGGAGCGCCAGGTGTTCAAGTTCCGACCACCCGCGGTCGATGGACCGGGTGGATGCCGCAATTGCAGCCGCGGAGCAGGGCCCCTCACCCCGCCGTCCGCGGGGAGCGGGACCCACGCCCGCTCGTGCTGGTCGTCGACGACGACCGCGTCATGCGCGCCGGCGTCCGCTCGATGCTCGGCGAGGGCTTCCGCGTCGTCGGCGCGATGGACGGCCGCGCGGCCGAGCAGGCGCTCGCCCTGCGGGTCCCCGATGCGATCGTGCTCGACCTCGAGCTCCCGGACGTCCACGGCGAGGAGCTCCTCCGGCGCTGGCGCGGCGACCCGCGCCTCTGCGGGGTCCCCGTCGTCGTGCTCACGAGCCACGGCGCCGCCCACGTCGTCGCCCGCCTGCTGGGCTTCGGCGCCTTCGACTTCGTCGCCAAGCCGCCGAACGAGCAGGAGCTGCGGGCGCGGGTGACCGCCGCCGTGCGGATCGGCCGTGCGCACCGCCGGCTCCAGTCCGATGTCGAGCACCTCCGCAAGATCGCCGACACGGACGAGCTCACGAAGGTCCTGAACCGCCGGGGCGGCGAGCGCCACCTCGAGGTGCTCATGGGCCAGTGCGCGGCCGGGACCGCGATCGGCTCCGTCGCCCGGGTCGACCTCGACGCCTTCAAGTCCATCAACGACGTCCACGGCCACGCCGCGGGGGACGAGGCGCTCGTCGTCGCCGCCCACGCGATGGCCGGCGCGCTGCGCCAGGGCGACGTCCTCTACCGCTCGGGCGGGGACGAGTTCGTGGCCGTGCTCACCGACGCGGACGCCGAGGCCGCCGAGGCCGTCGCGGGCCGCCTGCGCCTCGTCGTCGCCGCGGCGGAGTCCCGCACGCCGCTCTCGGCCTCGGTCGCGGTCGCGACGTGGGAGCCGGGCGACACGGCGGCGACCCTGCTCGACCGCGCGGACGACAACCTCTACGCCGAGAAGGGCCTGAAGCTCAAGGCGTCCTAGCGCTCGGGCGCGAGCGCGTGAAGGACCTCCACGGCGGCGGCGAGCTCCGTCGGCGCGTCCGGGGCGTGCGGGGCGCGCGCGGCCCCGGGCCCTCAGCCGCG
>JAOPZO010000219.1 GCA_025964065.1 Solirubrobacterales bacterium
CGTCAGGTCGACCCCCATCGGGACCACCTCGATCCGCTCCGCCGGCACCCCGTTGACCTCGAGGTGCAGCCGCGCGCCCTCACTGATCGCGAGCGCCCGGTCGATCCCCGCCGCCACGCGCGCCACGCGCCGCTCCGTCGGGCGGTTCGTCGGCACGGGCAGCGCGATGTTCTCCCAGATCGTCGCGGTCATCCGCTTCACGGCGCCGTTCTCGCGGGCGCGCACGGCCTGCCAGGAGTAGGGCGTCGCGAGCTCGGCGGTGTGCGCGACGTCGAAGCCCGCGAGCGCCTTCTCGAGCCCCGCCATGTAGTCCACGTCGCCGACGAAGCGCCCGATCGCGCCGCGCCCGAGGTACGGCAGCCGGTTGACGTAGTCCGCCGGCGAGGGGAGCTGGCGGGTCGCGAGCGGCAGCCCGTGTGCGTCGAAGGACCCGGCGCGGGAGCCGAACGCCACGACCTCCGCGTCGAGGTCGTAGTTCGCCAGCTCGTAGGGGTTCAGATGCCCCGCCCTGATGACCGCGATCCGCATCCGGGGCACGCTAGTCGCCCTTCGCGCGACGGCCCCACGCCATCCTCGCGAGCCGCACCCGCTCCGCCGGATCGGCCGCGAGGTAGTCCCGCGTGCGGTTGTCGGCCACGAGCAGCTGCGCCTGGCTCCCGGCCCGGAACGTCGCGCTGCGCTCCCAGTCCGGCGGCGCCCAAGCGGTCCCGTCACGCCCGACCACGACCAGCCCGAGCCCGCGCCGGCGCACCTGCGCGGCGAGCCCCCGGCGCCCGCTCTCGAGCTTCAAGGCCCCGAGCTTCGAGTCCACCCCGCTCCAGTCGAGCCCCAGCAGCAGCTCCCGCCGCCCCGCGAACGCGTTCGTCCGCAGATGCGGGTTCGGGAAGCGCCGGAACTGCCGGAAGCGCGGGAAGCGCAGCTCCTTCGGCGCGCTCGAGAACGCGCTCTCCCAGGAGCCCGTCGCGCCCGCCAGGCCGACGTCGGCGCGCGCGAGCGGCGTCAGGAGCGTCGCGAGCCAGCCGTCCACCAGCGCCTCCGCGTGCGAGTTCGTGAAGCAGACGACCCTCGCCGCGGTCGCGTCGAGCGCGGCCCGGTACGCCGGGAGGTCCTGCACCGCCTCGGGCAGCACGAGCGCCCGGTGCTCCGTTCCCGCCAGCAGTGAGGTGAACGCCACAGGCACCTCGCCCTCGAAGCCGTTGAACACGACGAGCAGCTCGTACGGCACGCCCGCCGGGTGCTTCCGGAGCGAGTCCAGGAAGCGCTCGAGCAGCGCCGGGCCGTACGGCGCCCAGACGAGGTGGACGACGCAGACGTCTGGCATGCGGGCGCCAGACTACCCTTCCCCGCGTGGCTGCCGACCCCTCGAGCGCGCCGCTCACCCCCGCGTGAGCAGCGCCGACGCCACCACGCCCGCGAGCGATCCGCTCGCCGCGGGCGACGCCGGCGCCAAGGTCATCCGCGGCGGTGGTCTGCGCACCATCGGCCACGCGCTCGGCATGCTCGCCGGGCTCGTCTCCGCGCCCCTGGTCGTCCAGCACCTCGGCATCGAGGACTTCGGCCGCTACCTCACGGTCACGAGCGTCATCTACATCGTCACGGGGCTGACGGAGGGCGGCCTCAACAGCGTCGCGGTCCGCGGGTACGCGACGGCCGACCGCGCCGGGCAGCGCTCCCTGGTCAGCAACCTGGTCGGCCTGCGGGTGGTCCTGAGCCTCATCGGCGCCGCGGGTGCGATCGGCTTCGGGCTCCTCGCGGGCTACCCCGGCGTCGTCATCGGCGGCCTCGCGCTCGGTGGCCTGAGCTACGTCGTCTCCGCCGTCCAGGGCGCGTTCACGATCCCGCTGCAGGCGGGCCTGCGGCTCGGCACCCACGCGGGCATCGACCTCGTCCGCTCGCTCCTGACCACGGCGCTGCTCATCACGCTCGTCGTCGCCGGCACCGGCCTCACGCCGTTCTTCTGCGTCGCGGCGGTCGTCCAGGGCGTGGCGCTCGGCCTCACGGTCCGCGCCGTGCGCCGCGACGTCCCGCTCGCCCCGAGCGCCGACCGCGCCGTCTGGGGCGGGCTCCTGCGCGAGACCGCCGTGTACGCGGCCGCCACCGCGCTCGGCGTCGTCTACTTCCAGGTCGCGCTCGTCTCGATGAGCGTCCTGTCGACCGCCACGGAGACGGGCTACTACTCCGTCGCCTTCCGGATCGTCGACCTCGCCAACGGCGTCCCGTGGCTCCTGGCCGGCAGCGTCCTGCCCGTCCTCGCCCACGCCGCGGTGAACGACCAGGTGCGCATGCGCTACGTCACCGGCCGCGTCTTCCAGGGCGCGCTGCTGGCCGGTGGGCTGCTGAGCCTCGTGCTCATCGTCGGCTCGCGGTTCGGGATCGACTTCCTCACGGGCAAGGAGGACGCGGAGCCGGCGATCGCGGTGCTGCGGCTGCTCGGCGTCGGGATCATCGCGACGTTCCTCATCTCCTCCATGGGCTTCGTGCTGCTCTCGCTGCGCCTCTACCGGGAGCTCATCCTCTGCAACGCGGCGGCGCTCGTCCTCGCCCTGACGCTCTCGATCGTGCTCGTCCCGAGCGAGGGCGCGCTCGGCGCCGGCATCGTCACGATGGTCCTCGAGCTCGTGCTCGCCGCGAGCTACGTCGGGGTCCTCACGCTGCGCCGCCCCGACCTGCGACCGCCGCTCTGGGTCCTCCCGCGCGTCGCGCTCGCCTACGGGCTCGGCCTCGCCGCGGGCCTCGCGGTGCTGGCGGTCCACCCCGTCCCCGCGGTCGCGGCCGCCGTCGCCGTCTATCTCGGCGTCCTCGCGGCGCTCCGGACGATTCCGCCCGAGATCGCTGCGGCCGCCCGCCAGCGCGTCCACCGCTGACCTACAGTCCGCCCGCGTGATCTCCGTCTGCGTCGCCACCTACAAGGCCCACCCGGCGCCGAACCTGCGGAGCCTCGGCACGCAGCTCGAGGCCGCCCTGAGCGGGGAGCCCGGGGAGCTCTGCGTCGCGCTCAACGGCATCTCCGCCGCGGACGCGGGCGTTCCCGCCGCTGCGCGGACCGTGCCCTTGGGCGTGAACCGGGGCGTCGCGCCCGGCTGGAACGCCGCGGCGTCCGTCGCGACCGGCGACGTCCTCGTGTTCCTCAACGACGACTGCGAGCTCGGCCCGGGCGCCCTCGCGCAGCTCGCAGCAGTGCTCCGGAGCGAGGCGCGCAGTGGGGTCGTCGGGCCTGGCGGTGCCCGCTGGAGCCTCGTCACGGGCGAGCGGGAGTCGTTCGTGCCGCCCGGGGAGCCCGGCTCGCTGCTTCCCTGCGACGTCGTCGACGGCCACTGCTTCGCCGTCCGCCGCGCGACCTACGACGCCGTCGGCGGCTTCGACGAGTTCTACGCGCCCGCCTCCTGGGAGGAGGTCGACTTCTGCACCGCCGTGCGCGCGAGCGGCCTCGAGAACCTCGTGGTCGGCGGGGTCCCCGTCGCACACGAGTGGGGCATCTCGGCGAAGGCGCCGCCGTGGCGGCGGATCGCGCACAACGGCCGCAAGGAGCTCCTCTGGTCGATCCACCGCCGCAACCGCGCGCACCTCATCGAGAAGTGGTCGCACCTCGCGACCGCCCCGGACTAGCCCGGCGCGCGGGCGAAGGCCCGGAGCAGCTCGTGCCCCGTGGGGTGCTCCACCCGGGGTGAGCGCAGCCAGGCGCTCGTGCGGGCGCGATGCACCAGCTCGCGGGGCTTCAACCGCTCAAGGCCGGTGAGGTAGGGCCAGACCGTGGTGGTCCCGACCCGCACGTCGACGTAGCCCGCGCGCTCGAGGAGCGTGCGGAGCGCGGCGGGCGTGTACTGCCCGACGTGGACCGCGGGCTCCAGCGAGGCCCACGCGGTGCCCTGCCGCAGCGCGAGCACGCCGCCGGCGTTCGGGACCTCGATCCCGATGAGCCCGCCGGGCCGCAGTGCCGCGCGCAGCCGCGCGAGCTCGCCCCCCGGGTGCGGGATGTGCTCGAGGACGTGCCAGAGCGTCACGACGTCGAAGGAGCCGTCCTGGAACGCCGCGGCCTCGACCGTCCCCGTGCGGACGTCCGCGCCGAGGTGATCGCGGGCGAGCGCGGCGAACGCGGGTGTGGGCTCCACGCCCTGGGCGGTGAACCCGGAGCGTGCTGCCTCGGACACGAACGCGCCGCCGGCGGCGCCGACGTCGAGGAGCCGGCCGGTGCGGACGAACGGGGCGAGCGCGGCGAGCCGCACGCGCGCGTGGCGACGCCGGGCGTCGAGGTTCCGGAGGTACTCCTCTCCCCGCATCCGCTCGTACTCGCCGCCCTCGTAGACGGCGTGGACCTCCGCGTCCTCGAGGTCCTCCCGGAACGCGAACCCGCAGCGCGAGCACGCGAGGAACGGCAGCGGGGACAGGCGGGAGGACGCGGTGCTGGAGCTCCCGCAGCACCAGCATTCTTTCATCGGTCGAAGTGTAGGGTTCGACCCCCATGGGGGTCGTCGGCAAGCTCCGCGAGACGCGCTGGCGCCTCGCGGGCCACTACAGCCGGCCGCTGCCGGCGGCGTTCACGGCGCCGCTCGAAGGGGCGCGTGCGCTGGAGGTCGGCGGCCCGAGCGCGGTGTTCTCCCGCGACGGCCTGCTCGGCCTCTACCCCAAGCTCGCGGGGGTCGACGGGCTGCAGTGGGCCGCCACGACCGCGTGGCACACCCTCGACGCCCAGGCGCCCTACACGCCCGACGGCGCGCCGACCGGCGTGCTGCGAATAGTCGACGACGCCGACCTCGCCGCCGTTCCCGACGCGAGCTACGACGCCGTCCTCAGCTCCCACGTCATCGAGCACCTCGCGAACCCGCTGCGCACCCTCGCCGCCTGGCGCCGGGTGACGAAGCCCGGCGGCTACCTGCTGACCGTCGCGCCGCACATGGCCGGCACCTTCGACCACCGCCGCCCGGTCACCCCGCTCGAGCACTTCCGCGCCGACCGCGACGCGGGCACGGGCGAGGACGACCTCACCCACCTGGAGGAGACGCTCGCGCTGCACGACCGCACGCGCGACGGCGACACCTCGCCGCTGGAGGCGTGGTCCGCGGAGCGCCGCGACAACGCGAACACGCGGCTGCTGCACCACCACGTGTTCACGACGGCCTCGCTCGCGGCGCTGTTGCGCGAGGCCGGCCTCGGGCTGCTGGCGGCCCAGGTGCGCTACCCGCACGACATCTACCTGCTCGGGCAGTGGGGAGCGGAGCCCGCCGAGGACCCGCTGCCCGCGGCGCTGCGGGCGAGCCCGTTCGCCGTGGACCGCGCCTGAGCCAGCGCTCGGGGTGGCGCCGCGGCTCGGCGGCGCCGATGTCGGTCCAGGATGGGAGTAGTGGCGGATTGCGCCTCCCTGCTTCCGGGGGCGCAGTCGAGTTCCGCGCCTACGCCGAGGTGACCTACGGCCTTCAACGCAACTTCGTGACGAGCGCCTGCCCGGTCGGCAGCGCGATGATCGCTTCCGGCCGCTCGGCGAAGAAGCGATCGACCACTTCCCGCTGCGCCTCGTATCCACCCCACCCGTAGTCATCGAACAGCAGCACCCCGCCGGGCACGGTTCGCTCGTACGCGAAGCCCAAAGCGTGCACCGTCGGTGCCGCGGCGTTGAGGTCTAGGTGGCTCATCGCCAACGGGCCCGGATCGTTCGTCGGCAAGGTGTTGAAGACATCCCCGGCCACCAAGGTGATCCGTTCGTCCCACTCGGCGAGCAGATCCCGGACGGCTTGCACGCTGGTGTCGGCGTACCGCCGAGCCATCGACTGCTCTCTCTCGTCCAGCCCTACGGAAGGGATGCCGTCGAACGTGTCGTAGAGCCACATCGGCGTGCCGCTTGTGGACGCCAACATCATGTAGGCGCAGCCCCCGCGGTAGCTCCCGAACTCTGCGAACGCTCCGTCGAGCGCCTGGGCCTGCTTCGCGGCCGAAGTGAGGACCCACATCCGCCAGCGGACATCCATCGGGGTATCGAGCCAGCGTGCCCTCATGTACTCGTAACGAGTTGCCCACTCAGGGTCAGCGAGGAACGGGCTGAAGTGGCTGGTCGCGAAGCCGTCGCCTTCCCACTCGAATCGTTGACTTCGCCCGGCGAGGCGGCGCCCGATTCGGCGAATCGGTCGCGGAAGCTGCTCCCTGAAGCTCATCCGGCGCACCCTATCCGCGCCCCCTCTCCTGCCGAGAAGCAGCAACCACCAGCACACGCGGACACATTAGGTGGGAACCCGGGGGCTGTTGTACCGGCACCGTTGAGCCAAGAAGGCCGCAAACGACCTCGCGAGGTGCAGCTTGTCACTGCGTTCTTAGCGGGTGCGCAGTCGGCGCAGGTTGTGCAGCCAGGCGCAGGTCCGCTCCACGACCCAGCGCTCGCGTCCCAAGGCTTGAGCCGTGCTCGACGCC
>JAOPZO010000262.1 GCA_025964065.1 Solirubrobacterales bacterium
CGCCGAGGTGACCCCGGGCGCCGGGGCGCCGGGCTTCGCCGCGACGTGGAACGGCCCGGGCCTGCAGGCGGCCCGCCGCGCGATGCGCGAGGCGTACGGGAAGGACGCCGTCGACGTCGGCTCGGGCGGCTCGATCCCGCTCGTCACGACGCTCGCCGCCACGTACCCCGACGCGGAGGTCGTGGTGTGGGGCGCGCAGGACGACGACGCCCGGATCCACGCGGGCGACGAGGGGGTCGTGCTCGAGGAGCTCGGCCGGGCGATCCTCGCCGAGGCGCTCCTGCTGCGGGACCTCGGGGCGTCACAAGGAGGCTCGGGGTCCTCGGGAGGAGGCGAGGAGCGGAGCTGAGGACGGCCCTGCGCGGTGCTGCGGTGCCACGGGCGCCGGGACGGCGACCGCCCTGCTGCTCGTCCTCGGCCCGAACACGGGGCTCGGTGCGGGATCCGTCGTGACGATGATCGAGGCGCAGCTCGAGTACGCGATGGCCTGCCTCGAGGCGATGGACCGCGGAGGCCTCGCGACGCTCGAGATCCGCGAGGACGTGCAGGAGGGGTACGACGCCGAGGTCCAGGACCGCAGCCAGGGGACCGTGTGGCTCAGCGGCGGCTGCTCCTCCTGGTACCTCACCGCCGACGGCCGCAACGCGACCCCCTGGCCCGACCTCATGGCCGCCCTCGAGAAGCCCACCCGCCGCTTCAACCTGGGCGAGCACGTCGTCACCCCCACGGGCACACCCGCGCCCGCGGCCGCCTGACGGGCGCGCCGACACCCGCAAGTTCTGGCCGCGGCCGGCGTTCCTGCTGCCATGCACGCCCTTCGCCTCCTCCCCGTCCTCGTCGCCCTGCTGGTGCTCGGGACCGCCTCGGGCGCCGCCGCGGCGCCCGTTCCCGCCAACGCGACCTGGACCCAGGAGTGGATCACGACCGCGGACGGCGTGAGGCTCCACGCGGACGTCCTGCGCCCGAAGGGCCTGACCGACGCGGACCGCACCCCGGTGGTCCTGACCGTCAGCCCCTACACGAACCACTCGAACCAGGCGGCGACCGACCTCAACCCGCTCGCCACGGGTCCGAGCGGCCGCTTCTACGACCTCCTGGACGGCGCGCGGCTCCTCGACCGGGGCTACTCCTACGTGATGGTCGACCTGCGCGGGTTCGGCGGCTCGGACGGCTGCAACGACTGGGGCGGCCCGGGCGAGCAGGAGGACGTGCGCGCCGCGGTCCGCTGGGCGGCGGACCGGCCGTGGAGCACCGGCAAGGTCGCGCTGTACGGCAAGAGCTACGACGCGTGGACCGGCCTGATGGGCCTCGTGCAGCAGCCGGAGGGGCTCGCCGCGGTCATCGCGCAGGAGCCGGTGTACGACGGCTACCGCTACGGCTACACCCACGGCGTGCGGTTCACGAACTCCGTGCTCACGCCGACGCTCTTCTCCGCGATCGACGCGATCCCCGGCACCGTCAACGACAGCCCGGAGTACCTCGTCTCGGGGGTCCAGAAGGACCCAACGTGCTACGCGCTGAACATCGGGCAGCAGCAGCAGGACGAGGAGGGATCGGCGTTCTGGCGTGCCCGGGAGCTCGTGACCCGCGCCGATGGCGTCACCGTGCCGCTCCTGCTGACCCAGGGCTTCCTCGAGACGAACACGAAGCCCGACGGCGCCTTCGCGTTCTGGCAGGCGCTCGACGGCCCGAAGCGCGCGTGGTTCGGGCAGTTCGACCACGTGCGCGGGAACGACCTCGCGGGCGGCCGTCTCGCGATGGGCCGGCCCGGCTGGTTCTCCGAGGTCAACGCCTTCCTCGACGAGCACCTGAAGGACACCGCCCCCGCGGTGGACCTCCCGCCCGTCGCCGTGCAGAGCAGCGACGGGCGCTGGACGCGCGAGGCGCAGTGGCCGCCCGCCGACGCGACGACGCCGCTCGAGGGGGCGCTGAACGCCGGCACCTACGCCGACGACGGGGCCAACGAGGCGTCGGGCGAGGCCGGCGGACAGGGCCTCTGGACGTTCTCCCCGCCGCTGCCGGCGCCCGCCCGGCTCTCCGGCGTGCCGCACCTCTCGCTCGACGCCGCGCCGGTCCTCCCGCGCTCGAACCTCGTGGCGAACGTCTACGACGTGGCGCCCGACGGCCGTGCGACGCTCGTCTCCCGCGGCGCGACGCTGCTGCGCGCGCCGGGCCGCGTCGAGCTCGACCTGTACGGCCAGGACTGGCGCTTCGCGGCCGGCCACCGCGTCGGCGTCCTGCTCTCGAGCGCGAACGCCGAGTTCTGGGTCCACGTCCCGACCCGCGGCGACGTCGTCCTGACCGACGCCTCGATCACCCTGCCGTTCCGCCGCATCCTGTCCGAGGAGCCGACCGCGGGGACGAGCAACCCGCGGCTCGAGGGCCACCTCGAGGACGCGGTCGTCCAGGTGCCGCCGGAGACGATCGCCGCCGCCACCCGCAACGGGTTCCCGACCCCGGCCGCGATGACCGCCCCCGGGACGGGCACCCCGGGGCCGGGCACGGGCACCACCGGCCCGGACGGGAACCCCGGCGCCGATGGCAAGCCCGGCGCCGACGGCAAGCCCGGCGCCGACGGCAAGCCCGGCGCCGACGGCA
>JAOPZO010000024.1 GCA_025964065.1 Solirubrobacterales bacterium
CGACCGGCCTCACCGCCGTCGCCAACGGCGTCCCGCTCGGCCCCCTCACCGAGGAGGGCACGGCCATCGCGGCGGTGACGGGCTCCTACGCCTACCCCGCGGCGCCCCTGCCGCCCGTTCCCGTGCGCGAGCCGCGCGACGCGCGGCGCTGGTGGATCCCGCTGCTCGCCGCCCTGCTCGTCGTGGCCGCGGTCGTCGGCGGGCTCCTGCTCTTCTCGGCAAAGGAGGTGACGGTGCCCTCCGTGCTCGGAGCCCCTCGCGCCGAGGCCGAGGTGACCCTGCGCAACCGCGGCTTCGACACGGAGACCGTGGAGAAGGCCTCCCGCGACGAGGCCGGCACGGTCATCGGGCAGAACCCCGCCGGGGACTCCCGGGTCGAGGAGGGGGCGCTCATCACGCTCACGGTCTCGACGGGGCCGGGCGAGGCGACGGTCCCCGACGTCGTCGGCGACGGCCGCCGCGCCGCGCGCAAGGCGCTGACGGACCTCGGCTTCCGGGTCGAGGAGACGGAGAAGCCGAGCAGGGAGGTGGGGGAGAACCGTGTCATCGCGATCTCGCCCCTCAGCGGCCAGCGCCTCGAGCGCGGGCAGGTCGTCACCCTGACGATCTCGACGGGCCCTGCGTCCGCCACGGTCCCCGACGTGCTGCGGCAGTCCCGCGAGGCCGCCCGCGAGGCGCTCGGGAACGCGGGCTTCGAGGTCGCCGTCCGCGAGGAGGAGCGCGATGACGTCGACCCGGGCACCGTCGTCAGGCAGGACCCCGGGGGCGGGCAGCGCCGCCCCCAGGGCTCGACGGTGACGATCACCGTCGCGAAGGAGCCGAGCACCGTGACGGTGCCCGACGTCACCGGCCGCTCCGACGCCGAGGCGACCGGGGCGCTCGCCGCCGCGGGCTTCGAGGTCAGCCGCCGCATGCGCGACACCGAGGACCCCGACCAGGACGGGGAGGTCATCGCGCAGTCGCCCGGCGGCGACGCGAAGGCCATGAAGGGCTCGACCGTGACGATCACCGTGGCGAGCTTCGACGACTCCCAGATCCTCCCCGAGGACGACACGGGCGCGACCGGGACCACGGGCCCGTGAGGGTCGCGGTCCTCGCCGGGGGACGCTCCTCCGAGCACGACGTCTCGCTCGCCTCCGCGGCCGCCGTCCGCGACGGCCTCGCCGCGGCCGGCCACGAGGTCGTGGCGATCGACCTCGCGCGGGACGGCACGTGGTGGCACGACGGCGAGGAGCTCGCGCTCCGGCCCGCTCGCGGCCTGCTCGGCTGCGACGCGGTCTTCCCGGTCCTCCACGGGCCGTTCGGGGAGGACGGCACGGTGCAGGGGCTGCTCGAGCTCCTCGGGGTGCCGTACGTCGGCTCCGGGGTGCTCGCGAGCGCCGCCTGCATGGACAAGGTCGTCTTCAAGGACCTCATGGCGCGGGCCGGGATGGCCCAGGTGGACTACCGCCTCGCGCTCGTGGGCGAGCCCGTTCCCGACCTCTCGGCGCTCGGGCTGCCGCTGTGGGTGAAGCCCGCGCGCCTCGGCTCGTCCGTCGGGATCGTGAAGGTCGCCGAGCTCGACGAGCTCGACGCGGCCCTCGCCGAGGCGTGGGCGCACGACCCGCGCGTGATCATCGAGGCGAGCGCGCCCGCGGGGGCGCTCGAGGTCGAGTGCTCCGTCCTCGGGCCCACGGACGCGCCGCGCGTGAGCGTCGCGGGCGAGATCTGCATCACGAGCGACTGGTACGACTACGCGGCGAAGTACACCCCGGGGGCGATGGAGCTGCAGGTCCCCGCGCGCATCCCGGCCGCGACCGCCGCGCGCGTCGAGGCACTCGCCAGGCACGCGTTCACGGCGGCGGGCTGCTCCGGCCTGGCCCGGGCGGACTTCTTCGTGGACGGCGAGACCGTGCTGCTGAACGAGCTCAACACGATGCCCGGCCAGACCGCCACGAGCGTCTACGGCGTCCTCTGGGGCCACTCGGGCCTCGAGTACCCCGCGCTCATGGACGAGCTCGTCCGCATCGCCGTGGACCGCGCCGCGGCCGAGGCGACCGCCCGCTTCTAGGCACCCCGTCGAGGCATTCGCGCTTCGGCGGCACCGCCTTCCCTCGGCAGGCGCTAGCCCCGGCGCTGCAGAAGCGATATCTCGGTGATCTCGACGCGCCGGCCCTCGGGCGGCGGCTGCTCGATCCACACGAGGAAGAAGCGGTGGCGCTCCCCGTCGAGCGCGAGCTCGTTCGTGCGCGCGGCGTCCGAGATCTCCGTGAGCGCGGTCCACTCCTCGAGCGTCGCGGGCGGCCGCGGGCCCGAGGCGCCGTAGACCTGGCCGCGCCACCCCGGGGTGCTCGTGTCGACGTCGATGCGGACGGCGGCCGGCGCGGGCGCGGCGTCCACGTAGATCCCGACGCCGCCCTTCTGCTCGAGCGCACCCGTCTCGTAGTTCTCGGTGGTCCAGGCGGAGTTCGGGTCCCGGTCGACGGCGAGCGGCGTCTCCTCGCGGTGCTCCTCCTCGTCGCCCTTGGGGTCGAAGTCGCGCGCGGCGCTCTGCTTCAGCGAGATCGCCTCGGACCCCTGCGGGGCCACGGCGCCGGGGCGCGGCTTCGGGGTGCCGGTGCCGCGCTCCGCCTGGCCGCCCAGCAGCACGACGAGCGCGACGGCGACGGCCGCGAGGGCGAGCGGCACCGCGAGCAGCAGGCCCGGGTGACGGACGCGCTGCGGGACGCGCCGGGCGCTGCTGGGCGGCAGCGTACGGAGGACGACGGTCGCCTCGCCCGTCGCCTGGCCCGTCCGGGCGACCTCGATGGCGAGGACGTCCTCGAGGTCGCGGCACATCGCGGCGTCGTCGGGGTAGCGGACCGCGAGGTCCTTCGCGGTGGCGCGGTCGACGATCGCGGCGAGCGCGCTCGAGACCTCCGGGCGGCGCACCTGCACGTCCGGCAGGGCCTCGCGGACGTGCTTCATCGCGACGGCGACCTGGTTCTCGCCCTTGAACGGGACGTCGCCCGTGAGCATCTCGAAGAGGACGATGCCGAGCGAGTAGAGGTCCGACTGGCCGGTGACGGGGTGGCCGAGCGCCTGCTCGGGTGAGACGTAGTCCGTGGTGCCGAGGACGCGGCCGTCCGCGGTGAGGCCCTCCTGGTCGAGGGTCCGGGCGATCCCGAAGTCCGTGACCTTCGCCGAGCCCTCCTCGTCGATCAGGACGTTCTGCGGCTTGACGTCGCGGTGCACGATGCCCTGCGCGTGCGCGGCGCCGAGCGCGCGGGCGACCTCGATCGCGTACGCGACCGCCTCGGAGACCGGGAGCCGGCCGTGGCGGCGGATGCGGTCCTTCAGCGTCTCGCCCTCGACGTACTCGAGGACGATGAACGCGCCGCCGTTGCCGTCCTCGCCCGCGTCGATGACGCCGACGACGTGCGGGTGGTTCAGCTGCGCCACGGCGCGGGCCTCGCGGCGGAAGCGCTCGAGCTGGTCGGAGTCCGCGGCGATGTCGCGGTGCATGAGCTTGATGGCGACCTGGCGCTCCAGCACCGTGTCGAAGGCGCGGAAGACCATCGACATGCCTCCCGACCCGATCTGGGCGTCGAGTCGGTAGCGCCCGGAGAGCAGGGTGCCGACGGGGGAGCTCACGAACCCATTGTGGAGCTTGGGGGCGTCGAGGTCACGTCGGGACCGCCCTTCGGCGCGCGGGCGGGGTCCCCTGTCGCAGAGGGCGCGGCGGCGCCCCATGCGTTCGATCGCGTGCCGGGGCTAGGCGACGGCCTGGAAGAGCCCGGTCTCGGCGTCGAGCGCCAGGCGGAGCTGCTTCTTGAGGCCGCCGTGGATCTGGCAGACGCGGGATTCGCTGACGCCGAGGATGACCCCGATCTCCGCGAGCGTGAGGTGCTTGACGTACAGGAGGACCGCGACCTCGCGCTCACGGCGCGGCAGGCGGGCGAAGGCGGCGCGGAACTTGCCCTTGGCCTCGGCGCACGCGGTCTGGTGCTCCGGGTCGAGCGTGACGTCGGCGGAGGCGAGCGCGTCGAGGCGCTCGATCGTCGTGTCGTCGTCGCCCGCGACGAGCGCGTTGAGCGAGGTGACGTCGGAGCGCTGGATCTCCGAGCGGTGCCGGCGGAGCTCGGCCACGTCGATCGCGAGGGCGTCCGCGAGCTCCTCGGCGTGCGGTCGGCGGCCGTGCAGGGCGGTGAAGGCCTCGTCGGCGCGCTCGATGTCCCGCTCCCAGCGGCGGACGGAGCGCGGGGCCCAGTCCTGGCGGCGGAGCTCGTCGAGGACGGCGCCGTGGATGCGGGTCCAGGCGTACTGCTCGAGCGTCGCGCCCTTGGACGGGTCGTAGCGGTCGATGGACTGGATGAGCGCCTCGAGGCCGCAGGAGATGAAGTCCTCCACCTCGCAGCGGGCGGGCATCTCGCGCAGCTTCTTGTAGACGACGTACTTGACCAGCGGTGCGAAGGTCAGCACGAGGCGGTCGCGGGCAGTCGCGCTGCCGTTGTTGTGCTCCTCCCAGAGCGAGAGGACTTCGGTGTGGGACAGGCGGCGGGTCGTCGGGATCATGCGTGCGCTCCTTGCGGGTGGATCGCCCCCTGGCGGGCTGGGCCGGTCATCGGCGCCCCGACGCCCTCGCCCCATCCCCATTTCGCTGGACCCGAGTCGACGTGTGTCGATCGCCCGCATCCCCAGTTCTGGGGCGGGCGTCCAGACGCATGGCCGTCGGGGATGATCCCCAGCTGTGCGCGCCCTCCCCCTGCTCTGCCTCGCCGCGGTCCTCACGGGCTGCTCCGGGTTCTCGATCGGCGTGCGCCAGGACAAGGAGGACGCGGAGCGCTTCGGGCGGGTCCTCGCCCGCGCCCCGCTCGACCGGCCGTTCCCCGTCCGCGATCTGCTCGACCGCGGCTTCACGCGCCTCTTCGTCTTCGAGGGCGGCGGCTCCACGCAGGAGGTGGAGGACCGCATCCGGATCCCCTTCCCGCAGAGCGGCGAGGAGATCGCCGACGACGCCGCGTACGTCGTGTTCGCCGACGCGGAGGAGGTCGTCGCGGCGTTCACGTACCGCGGGGCGCCGGGCGCGACGGGACGCTGCCTGGTGACGGCGCGCGTACCGCTGGGGCCGGACGACGAGGTCGTCGAGGTGCGCCCGGCGGCCGGCGGCCCGGCGGAGCTGAGCCCCGTTCCGACGGCGTCGCGCTGTCGTTAGGCTCGCGCCATGGCGCAATTGGGTGGAACGAGGAGCATCGAGGTCGAGGCCCCGATCGAGGCATGCTGGGCCCTCGCGGCGGACGTCGCGAGCGCACCGGAGTGGCAGGCCGGCATGAAGACGATGCGGGTCCTCGAGACCGACGCGGACGGCCGGCCGTCGCTGTGCGAGACGACCTCCGACGCGAAGGTCCGGGACGTCACGACGAAGCTCCGCTTCAGCTACGCGGAGCCGCAGCGCGTCTCGTGGACCCAGGAGAAGGGCGACCTCAAGTCCCTCGACGGGAAGTGGGAGCTCGAGGATCTCGGCGGCGGGCGCACCAAGGTGACCTACACGCTCGACGGCGACCCGGGCCGGATGCTCGGGATGCTCATCCGGGGGCCCGTGGAGGGGAAGATCCGCGACCTCCTCGTGAACGGCCGGCCCGCCGAGTTCAAGGCGCGCGTCGAAGGGGCCTGAGCGTCCAGGCCGGCGGCGTTCGCGCGCCGCACGCCGGGTAGGAAGGACGTATGAGCAACGACGAGCAGGGGTCCGGCGTGGGCCAGGGCGGCGGCACGGGCGGCCTGACGGGCACCGAGCTGGACCAGGCGGACGAGACGGTCGAGCGCCCCGACCTCGATCCGGACGCGTGGGACGCGAAGCCGGCGGACGAGGAGCCCCACCACGCCCCGGGGGGCGACGAGCCCGCGGACGAGCGCGGCTTCGCCGGTGAGGACGTGGGGCGGACGGAGGGCGGCGCGCCCCCCGGGCCGCGCTGAGGCCAGCTAGTAGGCCAGGCCGAGCGAGGGCACGGTGACCGTGCCCACGGCGTCGGTGACGGTGCCGATGCGCGCCGTCCCCGGGTGGTAGCCGCCCAGGAGCGCGACGGCGTCCTCCGCGCGGTCCTCCGGGACGACGGCGACGAAGCCGCAACCCATGTTGAAGACCTCCCACATCTCGGCGGGGGGCACCTCGCCGCCGCGGGCGATGAGCTCGAAGACGGGCGGGACGGGCAGGGGCTGCTCGATCGTCCAGCCCAGCCGCCCGCCGCCCAGGCGCAGGAGGTTCGTCAGGCCGCCGCCCGTGATGTGCGCGAGGCCGCAGACGGGGATGTCGGAGCGCAGCAGGTCGACGATCGCGCGGACGTAGATGACGGTGGGCTCGAGGAGCGCGTCGACGACCGAGGCGCCCCCGAGCTCCGGCGGGGTGTCCGTGAGCGCGTGCCCGCCCTGCTCCAGGACCGCGCGGCGCGCGAGCGTGTACCCGTTGGAGTGGCAGCCGCTCGAGGGCAGGCCGATGAGCGCGGCGCCCGCCTTCGCGTCGGCGCCCGTGACGACCTGGTCGAGCGCGACGGTCCCGAACGCGGTGCCGCAGAGGTCGAAGCCGTGCGGGGACGGGTGGCCGCGGATGAGCTCCGGGATCACGGCGAGCTCGCCGCCGGGGATCTCGATGTTCGCCTGCTCCGCGCCCGTCTTCAGGCCCTGGGCGATGCGCCCGAGCGCCGTGGGGTCGGCCTGCTCCACCGCGAGGTAGTCGACCATCGCGATCGGCTCGGCGCCGACGCAGACGATGTCGTTGACGTTCATCGCGATGCAGTCGATGCCGACGGTCTCCAGGCGGTCGGCCTGCTCCGCGAGGACGAGCTTGGAGCCGACGCCGTCCGTGGAGAACGCGATCCCGAGGTTCGGCGCGACCCGCAGGACGCTCGCGTAGTGCCCGCTCGGCAGCACGGAGGCGCTCGGCCGGTCGAGCTGGATCGTCTTCAGGACGTCCACGAGGGCGTTCACGCCGGCGTCGGCCTGGCCCGTGTCGACACCGGCGGCGGCGTACGCGTCACTCATCGAACGGGATGGTCCCACACGCGGCGGCGCGAGGCGGTGCGTCTCAGCCGCTCGCCATCGCCTCGAGCACCGCGAGGGCCTCGCGGCGCGGCATGGGGGAGAGGAGCGACTCGCTCAGGAGGTCCTCGGCGTCCGGGTAGCCCGTGGCGCGGATCGCGGTCGCGGCGGCATCGAGGTCGTACGCGGTGCGGCGCAGGTCGATGCGGCCGTCCACCACGAGCGCCCAGAACGCGCCCGCCCTGCCCTCGTACGGCATCCCGACCGAGCCCGCGCCGGCGATGCGGTCGTGGTCGTACTGGTGGTGGGTGTGCCCGTGGACGGTCAGCGCCTCCGTGACGCCGGCGAGCGCGGCGTCCACGCGGTGGCGGGAGGAGGCCGCGGTGAGGATCTCCGTGTCCGAGCGCGGGGAGCCGTGGCAGAAGCGCACGCCGTCGGCGGCGAGGGTCAGGGCGAAGGTGGCGAGGAAGTCGCGGGCGCGACGGTCGAGCCGGGCGGCGGCGAAGCGCGCGGCGCGCGCGGGCGGGTCGTCGCGGTCCGCGGGCAGCGCGCCGTCCCACGCGCCGATGACCTCGCGGTCCGCGTTGCCCATGATCCACCCCATCGGGAGCGCGGCCGAGAGCTCGAGCAGCCGCCCGAGCACCGCCGCCGGCATCGGCCCCGCGCACACGTCGCCGCCCGAGACGACCATGTCCGGGCGCTCCCCGGCGAGCTCCGCCAGCACGGCGTCGAGAGCCGGCAGGTTGCCGTGGACGTCGGAGAGGACGGCGATCCGCACGCGCCCAACCTAAGGGTGCCCGGCACCCTTCGTGAGCTCGAGTGCACGCGGATGCACGATCCGTGACCGGGGCCGGTCAGGAGCGCTGGAGGACCGCGAGCGCCAGCGCGGCGCGGTACGCCGCGTAGGGCGCGAGCGAGCGGTCGCGCTCGACCTGGCGGATGAGCCACGTGGAGCCGAGCGTCGAGGCGAACGACGCCGCGGTGCCGAGCGCGAAGCGTGCGCTCATCCCGGGCGGCAGGCCGCGGCGGGCCAGGCGCGTGCCCTTCAGGAGCGAGGCGCCGACGATGATCGGGAGCGCGACGTGGCGGGAGAGCGCGTTCGCGTCCTCCCGGTCGAACCCGCGCGCGCGCGCCGCCGCGAGCGTCATGCCGTTCCGGGAGGCGCCGGGCACGAGCGCGCACGCCTGCGCGAGGCCCAGCAGCAGCGCGTCGGCCAGGCCGGCCTCGTCGCG
>JAOPZO010000285.1 GCA_025964065.1 Solirubrobacterales bacterium
GGCCGCCCGTCGGGCTTCGCCCCGGAGGCCCGCGGCGTTCCGCCGCCCGCCCGTGGTGGTCGGCACGTCCCGCGCTGCGGCCCTCCGCGAAGCCGGCGAGCACCTCGCCCGCTCAGGCCAGGTTCGACTTGCGCGGGTAGACCACGTCGGGGTCCGTGAGGACGTTCACGAGCGCGGGCAGCCCGCTCTCGAACGCCCGGGCCAGCGCCGGCTTGACGTCCTCGGGCCGCTCGACGAGCTCGCCGTGCCCGCCCAGCGCCTCGACGACCTTGTCGTAGCGCGTCCCCGGCCGCAGCTCGGCCGCGACGGAGTAGCCGTACAGGTACTCCATCGGGTGCTTCTCGAGGGCCCAGATGCCGTTGTTGCCCATGACGGAGACGACGTTCACGCCGTGGCGCGCGAGCGTGTCGAACTCCATCCCGGCGAAGCCGAACGCGCCGTCGCCCTGCAGCAGGACGACCTGGCGGTCCGGGTGCGCGAGCTTCGCCGCGAGCGCGTAGCCCGGGCCCGAGCCCAGGCAGCCGAACGGGCCCGGGTCCATCCAGCAGCCCGGCTCGTAGGTGTCGATGACCCGTCCGGCGTAGGAGACGAAGTCGCCGCCGTCGCCGATGACGATCGCGTTGCGGTCGAGCACCTCGCCGAGCTCCTTGTAGAGCCGCATGGGGTGGAGCGGGGAGCGGGGGTCCTCCAGCTCCACCGTCTCGGCGGCGCGCTTGGCGGTCTCCTGCTCACGCAGGTGCGCGACCCACGCCGTCGTGTCCCGCCCGTCCTTCGCGCCCTCGCGGAGCGCGTCGAGGATCGCCGGGAGCCCGCCGTAGAGCTCGGCGGCGACGGGCCGCGGGTGGTCGCGGATCGGCTCGGCGCGGTCGATGACGACGAGCTCGGTTCCCTCCCCGAACGAGCCGCCGAAGCCGAGCCGGAAGTCCATCGGCACGCCGATGACGAGCGCGAGATCCGCGCCCTTCAGGCCGTCACCCCGGGCGCGGGAGAACGCGAGGCGATGGTCGGCGGGGACGCAGCCGCGGCCCATGCCGTTGAGGAACACCGGGATGCCGCGCTCCTCGGCGAGCTGCAGCAGCGCGACCTCGCCGTGGCCCCAGTAGAGGTTCGTGCCGGCCATGATCACCGGGCGGTCCGCGTCCTTCAGCAGCGCGATCGCCCGCTCCATCGCGCCGCCGTCGGGCTCCGGTCCCGTGCTCGCGTGCGGCGCGGTCCGGCCGTCCTCGGGCGTCTCGGCGTGCGAGAAGACGAGGTCGAGCGGGAAGTCCACGAACGTCGGGCCGGAGTGCGGGGCCTGGGCGGCGAGGAACGCGTCGTCGACGAGCCCCGGGATCTCCGCGGTCGTGTCCGGCGTCGCCGCGAGCTTCGTGAGCGGCTTGACGAACGGGACGTGGTCGATCTCCTGGAGCGAGCCCTGGCCCCAGCGCATCGCGGGCGCGCGGCCCGCGAGCACGACGATCGGCGAGTTGTTCATCTGCGCGGAGCCCATCGCGCTCATGCCGTTCGTCACGCCCGGGCCGGCGGTCAGCGCGGCGACGCCCGGCTCGCGCGTGGCCTTCGCCCAGCCCTCCGCCGCGAACGTCGCGGTCTGCTCGTGGCGGACGTCGACGATGTCGATGCCCTCCTCCCGGCAGCCGTCGTAGATCGAGAAGATGTGGCCGCCCGAGAGCGTGAAGAGCTTCGTGACCCCGTGGGCCTTCAGCCGCTGGGCGACCAGCCGCCCGCCGTGGACGGAGGTGGTGGGGTCTTCCGTGGTGGACATGGGGCGCGAGCCTACGGCGGCCCCGTGCACGGAACCAGGGCTCCGCGCGTCAGGTCCCGGCCCGTTTCTGCTCACCGTGTGATGATGGAGGGCATGAACGTCACCATCGTCGGCGGCCACGGCCAGGTCGCACTGCTGCTCGCGAAGCGCCTCGCGGACGCCGGCCACCGCGTCCGCTCCACCCACCGGAGGCCCGAGCACGCCGCGGACCTCGAGGCCGTGGGCGCCGAGCCCGTCCTCGTCGACCTCGAGGACCCGATGAGCGACCTCGACGGCGCGGTCGCGGGCGCGGACGCCGTCGTCTTCGCCGCGGGCGCCGGCCCCGGCTCCGGGGCCCAGCGCAAGCGCGACGTCGACCTGGGCGGCGCGGTCCGCCTCATCGGCGCGGCACGCGACGCGGGCGTCCAGCGCTACGTCATGGTCTCCACCGTCGGGACCGAGCGCGCGCACGTCTCGGGCGAGATGGGCCCCTACCTCGAGGCCAAGCGCCAGGCCGACGAGGCGCTCGCGAAGTCCGGCCTCGACTTCACGATCGTGCGCCCGGGACGGCTCACGGACGACGCCGGGAGCGGCCTCGTCGCGGTCGCCGGGCACTTCGGCCGCGCGGGCGAGATCGCCCGCGACGACGTCGCCGCCGTGCTCCACGAGGTGCTCGAGCAGCCCCAGACGATCGGCCACACCTTCGAGGTCATGGACGGCGACACGCCGGTCGAGCGGGCGGTCGCCACGCTCGCGTGAGGACACCGGGCCCAACCGCCGCGGTGACCCGCTTCGAGCTTCCCGCGGAGCTCGCGTGGGTGCTGCGGCCCGAGGTGGCGGCGCTGACGGCGGAGGTCGCCGCGGCGCTCGAGCCCGAGCAGCCCGGCGCCGACCTCGCCGCGCTGCGGATGGGCGTCGCGGAGGCGCTGCGGCAGTTCGTGGACGACGTGGAGCTCGGCCACGAGGCGCGCCCGCGCCGCCTCTTCTTCAACTTCGGCCGCACGGAGATGCGCGCGGGCCGGCCGCTCGAGGGGCTGCTGAGCGCCTACCGGCTCGGCGGGCGCCTGGCCTGGCGGCGCTTCGCGGTCGCGGGTGCCCGCAGCGGTGTCTCCCCCGAGACGCTCCACCTGCTCGCGGAGGCCGTCTTCTCCTGGGTCGACGAGCTCTCGGACCAGTCCGCTGCGGGCTACGCGCAGGAGCGGAGCGCCGCCGCGAGCGCCGCGCAGCTCCGCACGGAGCGGCTCGTCCGGCTCCTGGTCGCCGAGCCCCCCGCCGACCCCGCGGTCGTCGAGGCGGCCGCGGGCCAGGTGCCGTGGGTGCTCCCCACGACCCTCGCGATCGCCGTGGTGGTCGACGAGCAGGGCCGCCTGCCCTCCGCGCTCCCGCTCGGCCTCGCCGCCGCCCCGCTCGGCGAGCTCCTCTGCGTCGTCGTCCCCGAGCCCGCCGTGCGCACCCGCGAGCTGGAGGCGCTCCTGGCCCGTCGCGGCCTCGCCGCCGCGCTCGGCCCCGACGTCC
>JAOPZO010000304.1 GCA_025964065.1 Solirubrobacterales bacterium
CGCCGTCGCGGCGGCAGTGCGTCTGCATGTCCGCGACGTCCGTGCCCGACGCGGGCTCGGTCACCCCGACGGCGGCGGTGGCTTCGCCGCGGCACAGCTCGGGGAGGATCTCCTCGCGCTGCTCCTCGGATCCGAAGCCCAGCAGGCCGGCGCCGGCGAGCCCGCTCGGCAGCGTCATCGCGAGCCCCATGACCTGGTCCACGCGGGACATCTCCTCCACGACCGTCGCCCATGTCGTGTAGCCGAGCCCGAGCCCGCCGTAGCGCGGCGGGACGACGCCGCCGAGCAGGTCCAGCTCGCCGGCCTCGCGCAGGAGCGCGGGGGGGAAGGTCTCCTCGCGATCGCGAGCGAGGATGCCTGGTGCGACGCGATCCCGCGCGAAGGCGCGAACGCCGTCGACGAGCATCGCGACGTCCTCCGACGCCGCTGCACCGCTCGTCCCCGGGTGCTGCACGGTCTGCTCCATCGCTGCCCTTCCCACGTCGAGATCTTGTATACCTTGGCAACTATATACAGAGATTGCCCCCGGTTTGGGAAGGTGGACATGCAGACGCGCTTCACGGAGACGTTCGGGATCGAGCACCCGCTCATGCAGGGCGGGATGCAGTGGGTGGGCCGTGCCGAGCTCGTCGCCGCGGTGGCGAACGCCGGTGCGCTGGGCTGCATCACGGCGCTCACGCAGCCCACCCCCGAGGCCCTCGCGAAGGAGATCGCGCGGTGTCGCGACCTCACGGACAAGCCGTTCGGGGTGAACCTCACGATCCTGCCCTCGATCGCGCCGCCGCCCTACGCGGAGTACCGCCAGGCGATCATCGAGGCGGGGGTGGAAATCGTGGAGACGGCCGGCTCGAACCCGGAGGAGCACCTCGAGCACTTGAAGCCCGCCGGGGTCAAGGTCATTCACAAGACGACGTCCGTCCGGCACGCCCTCAAGGCCGAGTCGCTCGGCGTGGACGCCGTCTCGATCGACGGGTTCGAATGTGCCGGGCACCCCGGCGAGGACGACGTCCCCGGCCTTGTCCTCATCCCCGCTGCGACCGCCCGGTTGAAGATCCCCGTCATCGCCTCGGGCGGCATCGCCGACGCCCGCGGGCTCGTCGCCGCGCTCGCGCTCGGCGCGGAGGGCGTGAACATGGGCACGCGCTTCATGTGCACGGCCGAGTCGCCGATCCACCAGCGGATCAAGGAGCAGATCGTCGAGAACGACGAGCGCTCGACGAACATCATCTTCCGCTCGCTGCACAACACCGCGCGGGTCGCGAAGAACTCCGTCTCTGACGAGGTGGTCGGCATCCTGGCCGCCGGCGGGCGGTTCGAGGACGTGCGGCCGCTCGTCGCCGGCTCGCGCGGGAGTCAGGTGTACGAGACCGGAGATCCCGAGCACGGCATCTGGTGGGCGGGGCAGTCGCAGGGGCTCATCGACGACGTCCCGACGGTCGCGGACCTCGTCGCCCGCACGATGGCCGAGGCCGAGCGCCTGGTCGGCGACCGGCTGGTGGGGCTGCTCGGGGTGGCGGCGTGACCGCGCACCTCGTCGATCAGCTGCTTTCGGCCCGGTCGCCCGAGGTGAAGGTGGGCCTCACCGAACAGCGCACGGCCGCGGTCGACTTCGACGGCGTCGAGGTCGAGCTCCACCGGCGCGGCGACCAGGACGGCCGTGTCCTCGTGAGCGCGCTACTGGGTGGCGCGGGCTCCACGAAGGACTTCCCCGTCGCGCGCTACAGACGCGAGGCGAAGGTCATGCAGATCTTCGAGGGGGCGAACCAGATCCAGCGGATGGTCATCGCGCGGCAGCTCGCGGCGTCTCAGTAGCTGGGCCGGTACCACCCCCGCCGCGCGTCGTCCCCGGCGTGGTGCTCGAACCCGGGGACGGTTCCACCGTCGATCCTGATGTCGCATCCGGTGATGTAGCCCGCCGCCGGGCTGATCAGGAAGCCGACCAGTTCCGCGATCTCCTCGGGCGTCGCGCTGCGTCCGAGCGCCGAGAGGGCTGCCAGCTGCCTCGCGTTGCCGTCCCCCTGAGCCGCCTCGAAGCGCCCCATCGGCGTGTCGATGAGGCCTGGCGACACCGAGACGATCCGTGCCCCACGGTCACCCCAGGGGCGGGCCTGGCGCTCGCAGTGCAGGATCACCCCGCGCTTGGAGATGGCATATGCGAGGCCGGGGGTCCAGCTCGCCCCCTCGTCCTGGGCGATGGCGGCGCAGAGGCCGGTGACGAGCGGATCGGCGAGCCGTTCGTCGTGGTCGCGCACTCCTCCCCGGTGTCCGGAGATGGACGCGATGCAGACGGCCACCGATCCAGCACCGACGCCGGGCCAGAGGGCTCGCAGCGATCGCGCCGTCCCGATGAGGTTGACGGTGAAGATCTCCTCCGCGGGGCCCATGTGGGAGCTGAGCCCCGCGGCGCAGACGACGGGCCCGACCCGCTCGCCGCCCAGCGCCGACGAGAGCGCGGATGCGCCTTCGTCGCCGGCGACGTCCGCGGCGACCCACCGGACCGTCATGCCCTCGGCCGCCAGCTCGGCCGCGAGCGCGGAGAGCGCCGCCGGCTCCCGGTCGGTCAGCAGCAGGGGGTGGTCGCGGCCGAGGCGTCGGGCGCACGCGCGCCCGACACCACCCGCCGCGCCGGTGATCACTGCCGTTCCGGGTTCACCGGTCATCGCTGCTCCTGGCCTCGAGGGGCCGTCGAGACTACCAACCGATTGGTTGTGACGCGAACCCGGGCGTGCGCGGGGCTCGTAAGGTCCGACGCCTTGCCGAAGCTCGTCCTCCCCCTCCCGCCGGAGGTGCGCACCGCCGCCCTCGTTCCCGTCCTGGTCGGCGTGACCCTCGTCGTCTCGATCGTGAGCAGCCTGGGAGCGCCGCTGGTCCCGTCCGTCGCCGTGCTCCTCGACGTCTCGCTCGCCGACGCCCAGTGGTCGCTGACGGCCGCACTCCTCGCGGGCGCCGTCGCGGCACCGGTCCTCGGGCGGCTCGGGGACGGGCCGCGCCGCCGCGGGGCCATGGTCGGGGGGCTCCTCGTCGTGCTCGTCGGGAGCATCGTGGCCGGGCTCGCCCCGTCGCTCGAGCTCCTCGTCGTGGGCAGGGTCATGCAAGGCGTGGGCCTCGGCCTCGCGCCGATCGCCATGGCCGCCGCTCGCGAGCACCTCCCGCCGGATCGATCACCGGGGGTGATCGGCCTGCTCTCGGTGACGGCGGCGGCCGGCGTCGGCGCGGGCTACCCCGTCAGCGGGGTGATGGCGGACGTCCTGGGACTTCGCGCCGCCTTCCTGTTCGGCGGCGTGGCGAGCGCGGTGGCCCTCGTGGCGGTGGCCGTCGTCGTGCCGCCGAGCCGCGCGCCGCAGGCGATCCGCCTGGATGTGTCGGGCGCGGCCGTCGGTGCCGTCGGCCTGGTCGCAGGGCTCCTCGCCGTGAGCCAGGGCGCGTCGTGGGGGTGGGGCTCGCCGGGGGTCGTCGGCCTGGTCCTCGCGAGCGCGGCCGTCCTCGCCCTCTGGTCCCGGTTGCAGCTGACGCGCGCCGCGCCGCTCGTCGACCTCCGTCAGCTGCGGCACCGTGCCGTGTGGTCCGCGAACGTCGCGGCCGTCCTGCTCGGTGTGGCCCTCTACATGTTCCTCTCGCTCGTCACCCAGTTCGTGCAGGTGGCGCCGGATGCGGGGTTCGGGTTCGGCGCCTCGGCCTTCGTCGCCGGGTCGTGCCTCGTGCCCTTCGCGATCACGAGCCTCGGAGCCAGTCGGCTCGCGCCGACCCTCATGCGGCAGCTCGGCGTCCGGCCGGTGCTCGTCGGCGGGGCGCTGATGATCGCAGGGGCCGGCGGCTTCTTCGCGATCGTGCACGAAGCGCTGTGGGAGGCCTTCCTCACGATGGGTGTGATCGGTCTTGGCTTCGGCCTGACCTTCGCGGTGCTCCCGGGCCTCATCGCAGGGTCCGTTCCCGACGAAGAGCTCGGGAGCGCGATGGGCTTCTTCCACGTAGTGCGATCGGTGGGCTACGCCGTCGGAAGCGCGCTCGCCGCCTCGATCCTGGCCGGCCACGAGGTGATGAGAGGTGCTGGTCCGAGCGAGCAGGGGTACGTCCTGGCGACCTCCGTCGCCGCCGCCGTCTGCCTCGCGGCGGCTGCGGCGGCCGGCTTCCTGTCCCCGCGACCCGGTGCCACGTTGACATGCCGTCCGACACGGCGCTATGGTCGCTTTAACAAACAAACACCCGGTTGATTTTGCGGAGCGCAGATTGCGCCCCACCGGGTCGGGGAGTGGTCAGGAGAACCATGGGCACGAGCACGAGCACCACCACCATCATCGTCGGAGCGGGAAGCGGCGGCGCGGTCATCGCCGCACGGCTGACCGAGGACCCGGAGCACGAGGTCATCCTCATCGAGGCCGGTCCGGACTATCCCGAGGAGGTTCCGGCCGATCTCCTCGACGCGTCGCAGATGAGCGTCGCGAAGCACGACTGGCATCTGAAGGCCTTCTTCGTCGAGCCCCCCGTATCGCGGTCGGCCGAGGACTACCCGCGTGGCCGGGTCGTCGGCGGCTGCTCCTCCGTCAACGCCGCCGCCGCGCAGCGCGCGTCGGTCGAGGACTTCGACTCCTGGGTCGCCGAGGGCAATCCCGAGTGGTCCTACGACGCGGTCCTCCCCTACTACGCGAAGCTCGAGCGGGACCTCGACGTCGGCGAGACCACCGGGCACGGCACGGACGGCCCGGTGACGATCAAGCGCTTCGCCCGCGAGACCTGGTCGAGCGGCGCGCAGGCCTTCGAGGAGGCCTGCATCGCCCGCGGCTTCCCCGTCGACGTGGACGCGAACGCCCGCGCGGCGACCGGCATCGGTGCGATGCCGCGCAATCTCGACGGCGAGGACCGCGGCAGCGCCCTCCTGACCTACATCGCCGGATCCCGCAACCGGCCGAATCTGACCATCGTCAGCGAGACGGTCTGCCGGCGCGTCCTCTTCAAGGGGACCCGCGCGGTCGGCGTGGAGATCGAGCGTGGCGGTGAGGTGTCGACCGTCGAGGCCGACCGCGTCGTCATGGCCAGCGGGGCCATCCACACGCCGCAGCTCCTCACGCTCTCGGGCGTCGGGCCGGCAGCGGTCCTGGAGAAGCTCGGGGTCGCGCCCGTGGTCGTCAGCGAGGGCGTCGGCCAGAACCTGTGCGACCACGCGACGATCCCGATCATGTCGCTCCTCAAGGAGCCCACGAAGGGCATCGGGCTGCGGGCGCAGCTCAAGTTCAGTTCCTCCGAAGGGGAGCTCATCAACGACCTGATGATCTTCCCGACGGTGCTCGACCCGGCGACGCTCAACGCGCCCGGGCTCGACACGAAGGGCCTCGACCCGATGCCGCTCGTGCCGCTCCTGGCCAAGCCGAAGTCCAAGGGCTGGCTCGAGGTCGTGTCGCCCGACGTGCACGTGCAGCCGGAGATCCACCTGAACTTCCTGGGTGAGCGCTCCGACATGGACCGCCTGAAGGAGGCGGTCAGGCTCGCGTGGGAGATCATCACCTCGCCGCCCATGTCGGACACGATCGACAGCATCATCGTCCCCGACGCCGCGACGGTCGGCGACGACGAGAAGCTCGAGGCGTACATGCGCCAGACGGTGTGGACCTCGTACCACCCGGTCGGGACCTGCCGGATCGGACCGGACGACGACGAGCTGGCCGTCGTGGACCAGCGGCTGCGCGTGCGAGGCGCCGAGGGGCTCTACGTCGGCGACGCGTCGATCATGCACAACGTGCCGACGGGCCTCACGAACCTGACGGTCTTCATGATCGGCGAGCGACTCTCCGACTGGATCAAGGAGGACGTCGCCGGCCAGGTGCCCGAGCCGGCGGCCGCGGCGGGCTCCTGATGGGCGCCCCGGGCGCGCTCCGCCTCCCCGGCAAGGTCGCCGTCGTCACCGGCGCTGCGTCCGGCCTCGGCCTGGCCAGCGCCGTGCGATTCGGCAGCGAGGGGGCGGCGGTGGCCTGCGTCGACCTCTCTGCCGACGGGGTCGCGGCGGCCGCCGAGGCGGTCGTCGCGGCCGGTGGCCGGGCGATCGGCGTGGCCGCGGACGTCACGGACGAGGCCGCGCTGACCGCGATGGTCGCGGAGGTCACCTCCGAGCTCGGTGCTCCCGACGTCCTCTACGCCAACGCCGGCACCGCGCGCGGGGAGGGCGCCGCGCACGAGCTCCCCAAGCACGACTGGGACTTCGGGGTCGCGCTGAACCTCACGGGCGTGTTCCTCTCGGCCAAGGCCGTGCTCCCCGGGATGCTCGCGCGCCGCAGCGGGGTCCTGCTGCTCCAGGGGAGCATCGGCGGACTCGCGGGCCTCCCGAACATGGCGATGTACGCCGCCACGAAGGGTGCCGTCGTCGCGCTCGCGCGTCAGATGGCGATCGAGTACGCCGGGGACGGGATCCGCGTGAACGCGATCTGCCCCGGGACGATCGAGACCCCGCTCGTGCGTGAGGCCTACGCCCGGCGTGCACGGCTCGGCGTGGACACGCACACGAGCATCGAGGCGCGGAAGGACACGATCCCGCTCGGTCGCCTCGGCGATCCCGAGGACGTCGCGAACCTGGCGCTGTTCCTCGCGAGCGACGAGGCGGGCTGGATCACCGGCGCCGTCTACACGGTGGACGGCGGGGAGTCCGCCGCGCTGATCCCGCGGCACATCGCCGCGCGTCCCGCCCCGACGCACGCCTAGACCTTCACCTTGCGCCCGCCGCGGTCGGCGGGCGCTCACGCAGCACAACAAGAACAAACGGACGGTTGGTTGATTCGAGCGTCCGGGTCGGTCCAAACGAGGAGGAGAGAGAGCATGGTCCAGCATTCAGGCATCGTCTTGCGACGGTGGGCAGTCATGGGAGCGACCGTCGCGGCACTGACGGTCGCCGCGGGTTGTGGGAGCGACGACGAGGAGACGTCCGCATCGACGGCGGCACCCGCCGCCGCGGCGGCCGACGATGGCAGCGCCGAGGCCAAGGCGGCCCTCGCGGAGTACACCAAGCAGCCGACGAGCATCGGCATCGACAAGCCGTTGAGCAAGAAGCCGCCCACGGGCAAGAACATCATCTTCCTGCGGTGCTCGGCGCCGGTCTGCGGCGGGTTCTACGAGGGGCTCGAGCCCGCGGCGAAGGCGCTCGGCTGGTCCATCAAGTCCCAGTCGTTCACCCAGACCCCGGAGGGCATCCAGTCGGCGGTGGGGGCAGCCATCAAGGCCAAGCCCGACGGCATCTTCTACTCAGGGCTCGACGACGCACTGCTCACGGAGCAGCTCGCGGAGGCGGAGAAGTCCGGCGTGCCCATCGTGAACACGAACATCCCCAACGAGCCGAAGGGCCCCGTCATCGGGATCATCCACGGCCGCGAGAACTCCGAGACGGAGGCCCGCGCGCCCGCCAACTGGATCGCGGCGAACGGCGGCGGCAAGACGCTGACCGTCAACATCCCGACGTACCCCGTGCTCGTGTTCGGCACGGAGGCGTTTACGGAGGAGTTGAAGGCCAAGTGCGCCGACTGCGAGGTCGACAACCTCGACCAGCAGGTCACGGACGTCGGGACGAAGCTTCCCGCGGCGATCGTCAGCCGCCTGCAGCGCGATCCGCAGATCAAGAACGTCGCATTCGCCTTCGGCGACATGTCCACGGGGGTCCACGCCGCGCTGAAGGCGGCCGGCCTTGCGGAGAAGGTGCGGCTCGTGCAGTACGGCTCGACCTCCCCGGCGCAGCTCGAGGACGTCAAGGCCGGCCGGATGGCGGCGTCGTCGTCCTGGTCGATCCCGTACACGTCGTGGCGCGGCATCGACGCGCTCGCCCGCAAGTTCGTGGGCGATGACCCGATGATCTCGACGACCGCGCCGATGCCGGCGATGCTCCTGACGAAGGAGAGCGCGGCCGGCATCAAGACGAGCTCGGCGAAGAGCTTCGAGTACACGGCCCCGCCGAACTACCAGGAGGAGTTCAAGAAGCTCTGGTTGGTGGGCTGACGACCGGGGGGCGGGCGGCTCCAGCCGCCCGCCCCCTGGAGCGTCGAGGTGGGACGAGACCCCCGAGCCCACGGCTCGGGGGTCTCGTCGCGTTCAGGCGGGAGCGTGGATCGCGCGCCCGAGCGTGAGCTGAGTGAGCTCCTCGGCCGAGAGCTCGGCCGGCCGGACGACGGCATGCACCCGGCCGCCGGCGAGGACGATGACCCGGTCGCACAGGCGGATCAGCTCCTCGGACTCCGTGGCCGCGACGACGACGGCCGCACCGTCGCGGGCTGCGTCGTCGACCATCTGGTGGATGGCCGCCTTGGCCCCGACGTCGACGCCCTGCGTCGGCTCGTCGAGGACGAGCACCTCAGGTGCGAGGCGCATGGCGCGTCCGAGCAGCACCTTCTGCTGGTTCCCGCCGCTCAGCTGGGAGATGAGCGCCTCGGAGTCCGTCGTGGAGACCTCGAACTTCTCCAGGAGGTCCCGCGTGCCCGCGCGCTCGGCGCCCTTGCGCAGCCCGAGGGGCGTCATGAACGCGTCCAAGGAGCTCAGGGTGATGTTCTCGCGCAGGGTCATCTCGGCGAAGGTGCCGAGGGCCGCGCGCTCGGCCGGGACGAGCGCCATGCCAGCAGCCATGCTGCGGTGCGGACGGCCCGCGGCCACGGGCTTGCCTCCGACCTCCACCTCGCCGTCCCGGTCGACCGCACCGAAGAGCAGCGGCGCGATCTCGTCGCGCCCCGACCCGGTGACCCCCGCGAACCCCAGGACCTCCCCCTTGTGCACGTCGAAGTCGAGGCCCGTCAGGACCCGGCCGCCGAGGCCCGTCACCCGCATGGCGAGCACCCCCGTCGCCGAGGACGGGTGATCTGCGGCCTCCATGCGCTGGATGGCCCGGCCGACGGTGAGCTCGATGAGCTGGTCCTCGTCGAGCTCGTCGACGCGACGCGTGGCGACGCGCCGACCGTCGCGCAGGACGGTCACCCGGTCCGCGATCGCGAACACCTCGCCGAAGTGGTGGGAGATGTAGATGACGGCGACCCGGCCGCGCAGCTTCGCCACGACCTCGAAGAGCCGCTCGACCTCACCGGCGGGCAGGGCGGCCGTCGGCTCGTCGAGGACGAGCACCTTCGCCCCGCCTTCCCACCCCTGCAGCGCCCGGGCGACGGCGAGCCCCGTGCGCTCGGCGGCCGTGAGCCTCCCGACCGGCGCCCGCAGGTCGAAGTCGTAGCCGAGGTCGGCCAGCATCTCGCGCGCCGCGTCGGCTTCGCGCCGCCAGGAGATCGTCCCGAGGCGATGGCGCTCGTACCCGCGCCCGAGGGCGAGGTTGTCGAGCGCGTCGAGGCCGGGGACGAGCGCGAGGTCCTGGTGGACGAAGCGCAGCCCCGCCGCGAGCGTGTCGGCCGGGTCGCCGAAGGTGAGGGTCCGCCCGTCCACCTCGACCGCGCTGCCCTCGTCGGGTTCGTGGTAGCCGGCGAGAACCTTCATGAAGGTGGACTTGCCGGAGCCGTTCTGCCCGACGAGCGCATGCACCTCCCCGGGCAGCAGCTCGAAGTCGACGTCGTCGAGGGCGCGCTGGCCCGGGAACGTCTTCGACAGGCCGGAGGCCCGAAGGGCCGGCACGGTGGTCGTCGCGTCACTGCTCACGTGAGGATCCCTCCACTTGGTGTACGGACGCGCGAGCCTCCCCCAATCGGCCGCCAGATGCAACCAACCGGTCGTTTGCTTACGTTAGGCTGCCCGACGCCCTTGACGAAATGTCACCCCAGCGGCTACAACAGCAACCGTCCGGTCGTTTGGTTGATTGCGGTCAAGGAGCAGCATGCCAGCACAGAGCGAACAGCTCATCATCGAGAACACCCCTGAGGCCGCGCCCACGGTCGCGCCGCGAGAGCCGGTCAAGCACCCCGGCGCGGGGTGGTTGACGAAGTACAGCGGCCTTGCGCTGTGGGCGGGGATCATCCTGCTCTTCGGCGTGCTGCAGCCCGACACGTTTCTGACCATGGACACCGTGCGGAGCATCCTGTCCGACCAGGCGATCACGGCGACGATGGCCCTCGCCCTCCTGCTGCCGCTGGCCGCCGGCGTCTACGACCTTTCCGTCGCCGCGATGATGGGGGTCTCGATCATGCTCGTGGCCTACTTCCAGGTCGAGGGCGTGCCGTGGGGCCTCGCGGTGCTGCTCGTCCTGGTCATCGGGGCCTGCGTTGGCCTGATCAACGCGGCGGTGGTGGTCTGGCTCGGCGTCGACTCCTTCATCGCCACGCTCGGCGCCAGCTCGATCCTCCTCGCGATGATCCAGTGGGTCAACGGCGGCCAGCAGATCACGACCGGCATCTCGACGACGTTCACGGACTTCGCGACGACGCAGGTCTTCACGATCGCCCTCCCGGTCTTCTACATGCTCTTCCTCGCCGGGGTGCTCTGGTACGTGACGGAGTACCGGCAGATCGGGCGCTACATGTTCGCGACGGGCTCGAACCCGGACGCGGCGAGGCTGGCCGGCGTCCGCACGGCGAAGCTGCAGGCCATCGCCCTGGTCGTCTCGGCGGTCATCGCGTCCTTCGCCGGCATCCTCTTCACCGCGAAGATCGGCTCGGCCTCTCCCGACTCGGGCCCCCCGTACCTCCTGCCCGCCTTCGCCGGCGTCTTCCTCGGCGCGACGCAGATCAAGCAGGGGCGTGTGAACGTCCCTGGGACGCTCATCGCGGTGTTCCTGCTGGCCACGGGGGTCAAGGGCCTGCAGCTCTCCGGCGCGGCCAATTGGGTCGACGACGCGTTCAACGGCGTCGCGCTCATCCTCGCCGTCGCGCTGGCCGTGCGGTCGAGCCGTAAGCGCCGCAGCTGACACGAACTTGACATCTACCAAACGGGTGGTCGACACTCGGCCCCGGTCCCAGGTCACACGAGAGGAAGCGGCATGAGCCCCGCAACGCAGGAGAAGCAGGAAGTCCGGAGCTACACGAAGCTCTACATCGGGGGCCGTTGGGTCGCACCGTCGAGTGACGCGGTCATCGAGGTCATCTCCCCGTCCACCGAAGAGGTCATCGCGACCGTCCCCGAGGGGCAGGCCGCGGACATGGACGCCGCCGTCGCGGCCGCACGGAAGGCCTTCGACGAGGGCCCGTGGCCGCACATGTCGCCGGCCGAGCGTGCGGGCTTCATCGTCCGCATCAAGGACGAGGTCGAGAAGCGCGTGCCCGAGATGGCGCAGGCCTTCACGGACGAGGTCGGCGCCCCCGTCGGCGTCAGCGAGAGCTTCGTCGCCTACGCGCTGAAGATGCTCGGCGACGCCGCCACGCTGCACGAGCGCGCGGTGTTCGAGGAGCAGCGCGAGTGGGAGGGCGGCTCCGGCACCCTCGTCCGCGAGCCCGTCGGCGTCGTCGCCACGATCATCCCCTGGAACGGTCCCGTCGGCACGGCCTGTCTGAAGATGGGCCCGGCACTCGCCGCGGGCTGCACCGTCGTGCTCAAGCCGGCCCCGGAGGGCCCGAGCGGCATCATGATGCTGGCCGAGGCGATCGAGGCGGCCGGCCTCCCGGAGGGTGTCGTCAACATCGTCCCCGCGGGCCGGGAGGTCGGCGAGCACCTCGTGCGCCACCCGGGCGTCGACAAGGTCGCCTTCACCGGCAGCACCGCCGCGGGGAAGCGCATCATGAGCATCTGCGGCGAGCGGATCGCGCGCGTGACGCTCGAGCTCGGCGGCAAGTCGGCGGCGATCATCGCCGACGACATCCCGCTGGACGAGGTGATGCCGACCCTCTCGTTCTCGGGCATCGTCAGCTCCGGCCAGGTCTGCGCCGCGCTCACCCGGGTCCTCGTGCCCCGGGAGCGCCAGCAGGAGCTGCTCGACGTCATGGTCCCGTTCTTCGAGAGCGTGAAGGTCGGCGACCCGCACGAGGCCGACACGCTCCTCGGCCCGCTCGCCGCCGAACGGCAGCGCGACCGCGTGGAGGAGTACATCCGCGTGGGCGTCGAGGAGGGCGCCCGGCTCGTGACGGGCGGGAGCCGGCCCGAGGAGCTGCCGCGAGGCTGGTACGTGCAGCCGACGCTGTTCGCCGACGTGAACACGAAGATGCGCATCGCGCAGGAGGAGATCTTCGGCCCGGTGGTCGTCGTCATCCCCTTCGACTCCGTCGAGGAGGCGGTCGAGATCGCCAACGACTCGCCCTACGGCCTGTCGGGCGCCGTGTACGCGGCCGACGTCGATCTCGCGAACTCCATCGCCCGCCGCGTGCGGACGGGGCAGATCACGATCAACGGCTGGGACATGTGCTTCACCCAGCCGTTCGGGGGCTACAAGCAGTCGGGCCTCGGCCGTGAGGGCAACGTCGAGGGCCTCGCCGCCTACCTCGAGACCAAGCTCATCCAGGGCGGCACTCCTCCCGCCCAGGGGTGAGCGCAGCGGCCGGCTCCGCTCGCGTCACGCGAGCGGAGCCGGCGCGCCGCCGCCTCAGCCGACGTCCGGGTCGGGCATGCGGTCGAAGACCCACATCTTGATCGTGTCCGGGTCGATGCCCTCGCGGGGAACCCACTCGCCCGTCATCCGCCGGCGACGGATCTCGCTCACGATCTCCCCCGGGTCGCCGTCGAGTCCGTAGGTCGTGAGGTAGGTGTGGGTCGGCGCCGCCATGCCGTCGGCCTGCTCCTCCGCGACCTTCCAGCGCTCGGGCGGGGACACCCCCGGGACGTCGACGACCTCGCGGATGTGCGCGGCGTACCAGCGTTCGAACTCGGGTTCGGCGCCCGGGAGGGCGTTCGTCAGCGAGACGAGGACATGACGACTCAAGGGGTCTCCTTCTGGAGGGGGTCGGTGGCGTGGGAGGAGAAGGCGGGCGGGGCGTCCAGGCCCCCGGCGTGCCACGCGGCGGCTGCGGCCGGCGCGCCGTGATGGTGGATGGCCGCGAGCACCCCACCGTCCGCGAGCACGTCGCAGCCCGTGAGGTAGGCGCACTCCGGCGAGGCGAGGTGCGCGGCGATGTCGGCGACGTCGGCCGAGGCGCCGGCCCGGCCGAGCGCGGACTGCGCGGCGTAGGCACCGGCGTGGATCGACGCCGCGGCGGCGCCGATGGACGTGTCCGCGACCAGGCCGGGGGAGAGGGAGAGCACGCGGCCGCCGCGGCCGCCCCAGGCGGCGGCCCGCCGGGCGCACAGCCGGATGACCCCGCGCTTGGACGCGGAGTAGGCGGCGAGTGCGGGCAAGGGCTGCCCGGCCGCCGCCTCGAGCCGCTCCAGCAGGTCGGGGACGAGCGGCTCGTCCAGGAGGGCGTCGAACGGCAGCATCCCGCGGCGGTGGCCAGCCAACGATGCCACGCAGATCGCCACGGATCCAGGCCCGACGAACGGCTCGAAGGCGTCGAGGACCCGCGCGGCGCCGGCGAGGTTCACCTCGAGGATGCGGTGCGGATCCGTCACGAGTGGCGGGGCGACCCCGGCGGAGTGCACGAGGACGCCGAGCGGCCCGAGGTCGGCCACGCGTGCCGCGAGCGCGGCGACGGAGTCCGGATCGGTGACGTCGCAGGGGACCGCAATCGCGTGGACCCCCTGCGCGCGGAGGCTCGCCGCGGCCGTCTCCGTCCGGGCGGGATCGAGGTCTGCCAGCACCGTCGGCCTCCCACCGGCCAGGCGCCGCGCACAGGCCAGGCCGATGCCGCCGGCCGCGCCGGTGAAGACGGCGACCGGGAGAGGCGTGTCGTCGGGGCCTGGCACGGGCTGCTCGGAGTCGGGCTCAGGCGGGCTGGTGCTCGGCGAGGAACGCCTCGAGCAGCCGCGCCTTCTGGACCTTGGTCGCGGACATGGGCCACTCGGTCAGGAGCCGCACGTGCCGCGGGACCTTGAAGCGCGCGAGCCGGCCGTCGCAGTGCGCGGCGAGCTCCTCCGGCGCTGCCGAAACGCCGGCGCGGAGCTCGACGAACGCCACGGGCACCTCGCCCAGGCGCTGGTCCGGGATCGCCACGACCGCGGCGAGGAGGACCGCGGGGTGGCTCATGAGCACGGCCTCGACCTCGGCGGCCGCGACGTTCTCGCCGCCGACCTTGAACATGTCCTTCAGCCGGCCGAGGAAGCGCAGGCGACCCTCGGCGTCGACCGCCCCGCGATCGCCCGTGCGGTACCAGCCGTCCTCGTCGAAGGCCGCCGCCGTCTTCTCAGGGTCGTTGAGGTACGCCTCGAAGAGCCCGAAGGACCGGACGAGGATCTCCCCGTCCGCGTCGACCGGGCGAGGGGTGCCGGATTCGGGGTCGATGATCCGGACGGCGCAGCCGGGGAGCGGGTGCCCGCAGGTCGCGGTCCGCGCCTCGAGGTCGTCGTCGAGGCTGTTGTAGGTGATGGCGCCCGCGCCTTCCGTCGAGCCGTAGAGCGAGACCTGCGTCGCTCCCGGGATCGCGGCCTGCATGGCGAGCAGCGTCTCCTGCGGCGCGACGTTGACGATGACGCGCGCGCTGCCGAGGTCCGCCCTGGAGAAACCCGGGAGGTCGAGCAGCGCCTGGGTGATCGGCGGGTAGGCGGGGTAGAGGTGCGTCGCCCGCTCCGCCGTGATCAGCTCGAGGGCCCGCGGGGCCTGGAAGAAGGTGTCCGAGACGAGCGTCGCCCCGACGGTCGTGCACGCGACCATCGGGCCGATCGCGGCGAGGTGGAAGAGGGGGCACGGCGCCCAGACCCGGTCGCCGGCTTCGATCCGGAGGATGGCCGCGACGCAAGCCCAGTTGCGGACGATCGCCTCGTGGGTGATGCGGCAGCCCCGCGGGAGGGACGTCGTCCCGGAGGTGTAGAGCACGAGCGCGTCGTCGCGCAGGCGCACGGCGCTGCGGCGGTCGTGGACCGCTCCTTCGTCGACTCCGGCGGCGGCCTCGAGGAAGGCGACCTCGCCGAGGCACCCGGGGCGCATCGTGGCGCCGAGCAGCACGACCCGGCGCAGCGCCGGGGCCGCCTCGGTGGCCAGGTTGCTCGGGTCCGCCTGGTCCGCGAGGTCCGGGAGCGCCTCCCCGAGGAGGCCGACGAGGTCGACGTAGTCGTCGATGCGGTCGCTCGTGATGATCGTCGTCAGCTCGGCGTCCCCGATGAGGAACGGCAGCTCGACGGCGCGGTAGCGGATGTTGATGGGCACGAAGACCGCACCCGCCAAGACGATCGCGTGCATGCTGGCGACCGTGTCGGGCGCGTTGGCCATGAGCACGCCGACGCGCTCGCCGGGGCGGACGCCGGCGGCGATGAGCCCCCGGGCCAGCAGCAGCGCGCGGGCGGTCAGCTCGGCGTAGGTCTGGCGTTCGCCCACGAAGACGAGTGCCTCAGCGTCCGGATCGCACTCAGTGGTCGCGAGCAGCGTGTCTCCGACGGTGCGGGCCTCGGCCCAGGGCGCGACGTCCGCGCGGCGGTTGGAGGGGACGGACGGGTTGGTGGTGGCGGCGCTCGACATGGGGGGCGACCGTACCCGACGTCGTGTCAAAGATCAAACGGTCGTTTGGTCACGGCCGGTGGGTCGGCCGGGCGCCGGGATCCTCGGGGCCTCTTCGACGCCCATGTCGTCGAGCTCTGCGGCGATCTGCTCGCGCAGGACGAACTTCTGGATCTTCCGCGTCGCCGTGACCGGGAAGTCCTCGACGACGCGGAGGTAGCGCGGGACCTTGTAGGTCGCGATGTGCCCGACGCAGAACGCGATCACCTCCGCCTCGCTCAGCGTCGCCCCCTCGGCGAGCTGCACGTAGGCGGCCGGCACCTCGCCGTACCGCGCGTCGCGCACGCCGACGACGGCGGCCACCGCGATGTCCGGATGGCTCGTGAGGTAGCCCTCGATGTCCGCGGCCGCCACGTTCTCGCCCCCCACCTTGAGCATGTCCTTGAGCCGGCTGAGGTAGGTCAGCGTCCCGTCGGGGTGCTCGACCATCAGGTCGCCCGTCCTGAACCAACCCTCCTCGTCGATCGCGGCCGCCGTCGTCTCGGGGTCCCGGAAGTAGCCGACGAAGCGCGTCGGCCCACGGAAGTGGAGCTCACCGGGGGTGCCGGATGCACACACGGCGCCGGTCGCCGGGTCGACGATGCGCACCTCCACGCCGGTCAGCGGCCGGCCCGAGGAGCTCAGGCGCGACTCGAGCGGGTCCCGCGCCGGGTCGCCGAGACAGATGGAGCCGCACGACTCCGTGCTGCCGAAGCACGACACCTGGACTGCCTGGGGCACCTGGGCCTGCATCTGCGCGAGCCGGGCCGGGGCGCCGACGTTGATGACGACCCGCAGCGAGCGCAAGTCGGCTTGGGGCAGCCGCGGATGCGCGAGCACCTCGTTCCACATGAGCTCGAACGCCGGGAAGGCGATCGTCACGCGGTGCTGCTCGAGCTGGTCGAGTGCGACCGTCGCCTCGAACGCGCCCGGGTGGACGAAGCACGCGCCGCGCGACAACGTCGTCACGAGTACCTGCCATCCCCCCACGTGGAAGAGGGGCAGCGGGGTCCAGAAGCGGTCGTCGGCGGTGACGCCGAGCCGTTCGCAGCAGTTCTCGCCCTCGGCGAGCAGCGTCGCGTGGGAGTGGAGGCAGCCCTTGGGATCGGACGTCGTCCCCGAGGTGTAGAGCATGAGCGCGGGGTCGTCGCGTCGGATGGTGGCCTCGATGGCGAGGACCTCGCCCTCGCTGACGGCGTCGGCGCCCGCCTCGAAGGCGGGGTCGTCGCCGAGGACCACCGCGGCGCACCCGGCCGGCAGCCCGGTCCGGGTGACCAGGTCGCGGAACTCACCGTCCGTGAGCAGCAGGCGCATCCCGGAGTGCTCGAGCACGTAGCGGAGCTCGCGGACCTTGTTGCGCGCGTTGACGGGCACGCACGTCGCGCCGAGGCAGAGCACGGCGAGTCCGAGGGTCACGTAGTCGAGCGAGCCCTTGCGCAGGAGGATGCCGATGCGGTCGCCCGGCTCCACGCCGGCGGCACGCAGGCGCCGGGCGGCCAGGAGCGTCGCGGCGCGCAGCTCCGCGTAGCTGGCCGCTGCATCGGGGAGCAGCGCCGCCGGGCGTGCGGCCTCGGGTCCGGTGGGCCGCAGGAGCAGCTCGGTGACCGTTCGCCGGTGCGCAGACGGGTGGGCGGGCGCGGGCAGCGCGGGCGCAGGGCGTCTCGACATGGCTCGACGCTACCAGCGCCCAAGGCCCACTGCCAACCAAACGCACGGTTGGCCCACGGTGGTAGCGTCCGCACATGGAGCACTACTCGAAGAGGCTCGACGGTCGCGTCGCGCTCATCACGGGCGCGG